>JBIKPR010000024.1:0-32032 GCA_044357345.1 Bacteroidia bacterium | reverse complement strand
AATTGAAAGTTTATATTGCTTAAAAAACCAAAAAACCAAATATAAACACATTGCAAAAGTTGCAAGTGCCGATGGCAGTCTAACTGCAAATTCATTGTATCCAAATATTTTAAAACCTAAAGCTTGAAACCAGACGAGAAGTGGAGGTTTGGTCTCCCATAAATCTGCTTGATAATTGTATGTTTTCACTAAAATATTTCCGGTTTGAGACATTTCAAATGCATTAATTGCATTTCTTGCCTCATCCCACTCCCTAAGAGGCTTGCTATCTAAATGTATAAAAATCGGTGCAGCAAGACAAACTGAGATTAGTAAAATCCATAAGTATTTATAAGTTTTAGAATCAAAAATTAGATCTTTATTCGCTGACATATATTCTCTTAACCCTTTGTGAAATAGAAGTTAGGATTTCATAAGGAATTGTATTTAATTGATCTGCAACTTTATCAATTGGATATTCTTTTCCAAATAGTATTGCCTCATCTCCAGCTTTACAGTCAATTTTGCTTACGTCAACCATACACATATCCATACAAATATTCCCTGCAATTGGTGCAAATTGGTTGTTGATGAAAAAACCTCCAATCCCATTACTCAAAGCCCTGTTTAATCCATCGGCATACCCTAAAGCCAACACTGCTATTCTTCTTTCCGAATTAGAAATGGATTTTCTAGAATATCCTATGCTTTCATTGGCTTTTATTATTTTTATTTGGGAGATATGTGTCTTTAATGTGAAAACTGGTTCTAACAAGTTTGCAAATAGTCCACTAGGATCAATTCCATATAATCCAATCCCTAATCGTACCATATCTAGATCTGTTTGCTCAAATCTTAACGCAGCGGCAGTATTGCTTATGTGTTTGATGGTGTTATATCCAATCGACTTCTCAATTTTATTTGCGATTTTATTAAATACACTTATTTGCAGTCTGGTAAAATCATCAAACTGCGCTTCATCGCTGCCAGATAAATGTGAAAAAATCGAAGCGATTTTTATGTGTTTATTTGAAGAAATTATTTGAAGTAAAGCATCAATTTCCTGTTCTTGATAGCCTAATCGATGCATACCAGTGTCAATTTCAATATGAATTTTCAAAGTCGAATTATATGATTCATTTAAAAATTCATTTAATAAATCATTGCTAAATACAACTGGTTCTAAACCGTAATGGCTTAGTTGTTCAACTGCTTCAGATTCAGAATTCAATACCATAATTGGTGTAAGAATTCCGGATTTTCTCAAAGCTATCCCTTCATCTATGTATGCAACAGCTAAATAGTCTACCTTATTTTGTAACAATTTCGCGATTTCATATGAGCCACTGCCATATGCAAAAGCTTTTACCATGGCCATTACTTTTATATCTTTAGGCATTTTGTTTTTAATTGCATAAAGATTTTTCAGGGCTGCGCTTAGATTTATTTCCAAAACAGTTCCATGGTTTTCCTGTTCTAGTTTCTTAACGATTCTCTCAAATTCAAACTTTCTGGCACCTTTAATTAGAATATTTTCTTCATGAAATTTTAGCGTGTAAAAATTGTCAAGGAAGGCATCTGTATCTATATAAAAGTCGGTTTCAAAATCCTTGTTAAAAATTTCTTTTGTCGCCCAATAGTCCGGACCAATGCCAATTATCCTTTTTATTTTCTTGTCAATTAGAAGGGTTTTTACTTGCTGATATAAAATTTGAGGAGGAAGTCCACTACCTTCAATATCAGAAAGAATAACCGTTGCTTTAGAATGTATGGATTGTTGTTTTAGAAAAGACAATGCATTGCTAAGAGCATTAATATCATTGCTATAACTGTCATTTACAAGAATACATGAGTGAATGCCCTTTTTTAATTCCATTCTCATGCTAATAGGCTTTAAAGATTCAAACGCATTTGCATTAAATTTCCCGAGTGAAAGACAAACTAAGCAACAAAGACAAGCATTTTCAATTGAGGCCTCATCAGTGAAAGGAATCTTAAATTTATAAGTCTTTGTATCATATTCACCTATAATATTTGTGTACGATTGTGCTGACTTTTTCTCTATAATATTTAAATGAGCCCGGGGTTCATTATAGCCAAATGTGTATGCCTTTTCTTGCAAGGCATCAACAACCGAGCTGTTGTAAACCGTGTAAACTTTTGTGCAATTTTTGAACAGTTTTAGTTTTTCAATAAGTTTTTGTTCAGGACTATCAAACCCTTCATTGTGAGCAGTACCCAAGTGGGTCAAAATTCCAATATTAGCTTGAATAATATTAGATAATTTATCCATTTCTTCAACTTTAGAAATTCCTGCTTCGAAAATTCCCAACGTATGATTTTTATTTAATTGCCAAATGCTCAGAGGAACACCAATTTGACTATTATAACTTTTGGGGTTTGCACAAATGGAATAATAATCTTTTAAAACTTGGGTTAACCATTCTTTAACGATTGTTTTACCATTGCTCCCTGTAATGCCGATGATTGGAATCGAAAATTTATTTCTATGATAAGTCGCTAGTTTTTGAAGAGCATCTAAAGTGTCTTCAACAATTAGAAAACAAGAATTTATGTGGTTTGTAATATTGAAAGCTTGATCTACAATATAATAATTCACCCCCTTTTTTATTAGCTCAGGAATATAAATATGACCATCGTTAAATTTAGTTTTTAAAGCTATAAATATGCTTTCGTCTGCATTGGTCAAGTTTCTACTATCTGTTAAAAGTTGAATATTTCCAATTCTTTCATGATTGCCTTTGACTTGGGCATTAATTGCAGCTGCTATTTCAGAAATTGTATACACGATCTAATTGCAAACCTATGAAGTTTTTTATTAATATGACTGCATTCTCATAATTTTTATTTAGGTTCGATGCAAAATTTACAGAATGTCGAGTCAACTAAAAGAAAAACTAGGTCTATTTTCAGCTGTAATGGTTGTTGTTAGTGCAATGATTGGGAGTGGTGTATTCAAAAAAGTGAGTTTAATGTCAAGCGATTTGCATCATAGTGCTTGGGTGTTAGGCGCTTGGCTATGTGCTGGATTAATCACTTTAATGGGGTCATTAAGCAATGCTGAGGTTGCTGGATTGATTGCAAAACCAGGGGGTCAATATGTTTATTTTCAAAAAATGTATGGCAAGTTGTTTGCATTTTTGTATGGTTGGTCATCTTTTTCCGTTATTCAGACTGCAACAGCGGCATCTGTAGCCTATGTTTTTGCAGAATCATTTAACCGTTTATTTCCTTTGCCTGTCTTAGGTGAGTATTGGTCAAACTACACTTTGCTGACAATTGCTGATTTTCAATTACAACCTTTTCATAATTTTGGTGTAAAAATGATGGCTTGTAGTCTTATCGTTTTTCTTTCAATAATAAATTATAAAGGGATTTCTTATGGTGAGAAGATTGGCAATATACTTGGTGGTTTGGTTATAATTGGCTTATTGTTGATTATCTTTTTTGCATTTACCCATAGTGTTAATCCTAACCCATTTAGTTTGAAAAGCTCTAGTTTTCAACCAGTAAAAGTTTCTGTTTTCTTTTCTGCTATGATGGCGGCTTTTTGGGCATTTGAAGGTTGGAACAATGTAGGGTTTTTGGGCGGAGAGATTAAAAATCCTAAAAAAAATATTCCCATAGCACTTTTCGTTGGCACCTTAATTGTAATGACTTTGTATTTTTTGGTTAATATGTCATATTTTAAAATGACTGATATTGTATTTTTTGAAGGTATATTGAAGAAGGAAAATGCTATAGCAGCAGTTGAGTCAATTAGCACCATATGGGTTACAGGCGGAATGTTAATTTCTGTTTTAATATTGGTGAGCACATTTAATAGCACCAACAATAGTATTATGACTTCACCACGGATTTACTACGCCATGGCAAACGACGGTCTATTCTTGAAAAGTGCTGGTAAAACGCATCCTAAATATTCGACACCACATAGATCTATAGTCTATCAAATGTGCTGGTGTATGCTGCTAGTGATGAGCGGAAGTTTTGATATGTTGACTGAAATGTTGGTCTTTGTGGCCTTTATTTTTTATGGTTGTGGTGCATTCGGTGTCATCGTGCTGCGTTATAAAATGCCAAATGATGAAAGGCCATTTAGAGTGCCTTTTTATCCTGTTTTGCCAATATTTTTTACATTATTTAGCGCCTTTTTGGTTGCTTATTCTATTAAAGAATCACCTGGTAATGCAATAGTTGGATTGTTGCTGTTAAGTTTAGGTTTGCCTATGTATTTCTATCTGAAATTTAGAAATAAGTAATTTATTGACGCTTATCTATACGCTCTTCATATTCAAGAAAAGCGGCTAAAATTAATTGAGAATAATTTTGTGATGCGCTTTTAAATCTGCCTGCAGAAGTGTTCCATAGTTGCTTAATTAACTCGATGCCTACACCAGGTTGTGGAATTGCATCTAAAGCCAATTGTACATTTCCAGCGCCAGCATTGTATATGTGCATCGCGAACAATTTAAACCAAAGTTCATTTTCATTGAAGTTAATTGATTTTGCAGTTAGCATTTGTCTAGCATAAGGTATACAAATCGTTTTTATCAATTCACTGGCAGCATAAGCAGATCGATCAAAATCGATTCTTTCATCAACATATTTATTGACTTTTAAGCCGTAATTTCTTGCAACCCCGGGCATCAATTGAAATGATCCATATGCCCCTGCGTTCGACTTTTGGAGCTGATTGGGGCTTTCAATTAGCAATATAGCTTTTGCATACCAACCATCCACTCCATTATTCTCAAATGCCGATATACCCTGAGGAATTTTTTCTGAAATCTTTTCAAATGAGTAAAAGAAACTTTTGCCCATTGTGCCAACTATCCTAGGACTGTCGATTATTCCATTAAGTCTTTTTAGACTGTCTAATATTGACTGTTTTACTAGATCATTACTTCCATACCATGACGAAGCATGCATGGTAGCAATAATTGTTCTATCGCTATGAATATTCAAAAGGCAACTATCCTTGTGTAAATTCATTATTCTTCTCCAAAAAAGCACATTGGGTAATTTGTCCAATTCCAATTCATGAATTTCATTTGCCGAGGCTGAACTGCTAGTTTTGACCTCAGGATCTGCAACAATAAATGCACTTATACTTAAGCTAAGTATAAGTAAATAAGATATTTTAACTATGGAATTCAATTCTATCTTAGAAGTACTATTTTTCCTGTGGAATGTTTAAATAAATTGTTATTGGCCTTATCAGCATTTAAATCATTACTGACATTGTCACTTTCTAATTGGGTAATTTCCTCTCCGTTCAATTTTATGGTTACGACATAAAGATACACTCCATTTGAAAGTCTATCTCCATATTCATCTGTTCCATCCCAAACGACTTCACTTATATTATTTCCGATATGAACATCACCTAAATCGTCTTTGTTTAGTTCCTTTACGACCTTTCCTTGTATGGTCATTATTTTTACATTGATGTAATCAGGCACTTGATTACCTGTTAATGTATACACAAACCGCATTGAAGTGGTGAATGGATTAGGATATGGATAAAAATTGGTTGCAGAAGCTTTATTGATAACGGTAAAGTTGATCATATATTCTGTATTTCCAGCTTTTGTTCCATTTGCATCATTTGATTGTACCTTTAATGTGTATATACCATCACTTAAGTTCTTAGGATTAAATTCTGCTTTTGCCAAGTTATACGCTGAAGTCGCAGGATAGAATTTCACACCAAAGGTGTCAAAATTAATTGGTTCAAAGTTCACAGAATTGGGCCGTTTAAGCCATATTTGAATCCCATTTGTATCAGTCTGCCAATTCAATTTGTTCTCATCTTTGCTGCTTATACTAATAACGGGGCTACCAGAAACAATCTCACCATTTCCAATATGTTTGCCATCAAAAGTGACATCAAGTAAGGGGTTTATTTTATCTTCATTAACGTAAAAATACCTTAAGGCAGAGTTGTTTGTTAATGACATTTCGGGCTGAATGGATCGGTTGTTGTTGTCGAAATTTACCAACAAAGCAAAAGCATAGCGTCCCCGCATGTTTTTGGTATTTTTTAAGGTATTAATTATAAAGAAAGCATTTGGCTTCAAGCTATCTGTTCTATTTGAAATAGAATTATAGACGGTATCTTTTGTGTCAACATTGTAGATTAAGACTTGGTATTTTAAATTTTTATCGAAACTTAAATTAGAGATATTTTGGAATCCAATTTCAAATTTAAAATCTTCGCCTTGCCTCAAGGTATCTCTCCATAAATTGTTTGATAGGTTTGGATTTATAGAGCCTTCAGGCACGGGAGTAACTCCAACTCTCCAATGTTTGATTTGAGGAGGTGTATATTCTTTTAAATCTTCAAATAGACCTTCTAAATAAATATTTGGAAACCTTTTGGCATCAATATTTGACAAATCAAAATTATTGGTTTCTACATTAGAATATATCACAGTATCTTGACCTGAATTCGAAACCGCATGAACATTTATTGCAAATTGGTCAGCAGAATTGTTTTCCTCAGGTTTTGTATAAAAATATAGATTGCCCCATTTGGTAGTTGGGCCTATTAATTCAGTTCTTAAAGTTCCTGTACCTCTTTTACCGATGAGTTCTTTTTCTATTTGAATATAACCTTCATTGCCATCCTTATAATGACCTGAGTCTTCTAAGGCCCAGCCCGGTACAGCGCCCTTTTTTCCTATCATGGCGTAAGAAGTATAATCTGTTTTCAAATCATTCACTAACTTAGCACCTAATTTTGAAAAAGCCGTTAAAACTTGAGGAGAGAAACGCGTTCTGAACATTGCACCCATATTGCAGAGTGCTACATAAGTGCTGTCGGGTATTGAATCAACCCACCTTACAAATTGGGGTTGATCCCAATTGCCAAAAAAAGTAAAATTATATGCCTTAACATTATCTTCATATAGGCCGCCATTATAATATCTATTTGGGTTAAATATACCAGGTAATTTAAACTGTTCAAGATTATTTTTATCGAATAAGATTGCCACAACACTTCCATCATAAGTACCAGGAGTGAGAGACATTGCCCCCTGTCCACCCTTTTTAATTCCAGTGTTTGGTCGTTTTGGGGTGTAACAATTTACATATATTTTTTCAGATGTATTAGAAAATGCAAATTTTTCAGAATTTTTTTCTAATACGATATTGTTGAGCGTGCTACTAGGGTAAAATTGAGGGAAATCAGATTGTGACCATCCTGGTGAATGGCTTAAAATGTGAATGAAACTTCTTTCAGTAAAATATCCACCTTGTATACTGCCGGTCTTTATCATTGCCCGCCAATAATATACGGTGCTGTCTTTTTGTCCTAATAATTTAACTTTCCACGACTTTAATTGTCCAACAATTGAACCCGAATTGTCGGTTTTTTTCCAAGGACTGTTAAACAAATAACTTGTGTCTATTTCAAATATAAATTGATAGTTTTTTTCAAAAAGATTTAAAGCTTGAGCAATCAGTTCAACAGTATCATTATTTAGATTACTAACTATATCAAATCGTTTAGGGTGAACTAAATTAATTCCATTTCCTGGAATATATGGACTTATGGTAGCGACATTATTTGTGTAATTGTTTTCGACTGGTTTATGTTCTTCGTTAATGGTAACAACAAACCTATTTATACCTGCAGCTGCAGCATCTTTTGCTTTTATATACAAGTATACAGTATCCTTATATCCTATTGGTTGAACTTTGAAATGGTGCTCTGTAACTATGAAATTATTGGGATAAAACCTGTCGATTTTTATGTTTATGGAATCTTCGCTAAATCTTCCTCTATTTTCTATGGCTACAGCAACTGCAAAAGAATCGCTGACAGCGGTTAAATTATTAGGGTATAAGAATATTGATTTTTCATCAATTGAATAATCGGGTAATATTGGCTGAAACCATTGAATGGATGGGTCACCTTGTAAAATTAATTCTCTGGATTGTATTCTATTTAATTCATCATTGTAATTTCCAGTTGCGCGCAACATATCAATAATGGCTTCTCCCACAGTGTAGTTCCCCGTGTATTTTCTGTTAAAAACAAAGGAATAAAAACTTTGAATTTGATCATCTACTTGACCTAATTCTGAAAGACCTGATTGCGCAATAAACGCAATTGCACCCCTGCCTCGTGCTTTCATGAAATTTTCGCCTGAAAGTTTTATATTTTTATCTGGTGGTCCTGTACAGGGGTTTCCAATACTGCAGCCATTAAAGTAAAAAACCGGGTACTTTAAATAGTTGTTGTATTCAATAGTGTCTCCAATGTCAATATCAGTCGTTGCAGCACTTCCATGACCTAAAAATGTTATAAGCTGCATGCCCTGATTAACATTATCTATGGCTTTCTGCTTTAAAAAGGGTTCCGATATTCCGACTGATGATTTGGTATATGTAACAGCCTTGCCGCCAAAAGGAGGAGATTGAACCACACCTGCAGCATTATCTAGTCTGCTTTTAATATAATTTGCTTGATTGCCATTGTCGCCTCCGGCTAAATGCAAGACACTCTTTTTCCAAAACTCGTTCGATGTTGCATCGTATTCCATTAACTTGTTGACATATGCTGAGAAATCATTTTCTCTGTCTACTGTTAATCTTCCTATAGCCACTTGAGGAACTAAGTTGGAGTCTAACATTTCTGTAGCAAATAGATTATCTGATGCTGGAACCCCAATTGAGGGAATTATGTTTTTATTGTACGCTCCAGGTCTAAGTAAATTGGTTTGATAACCTCTGCCAACTAGAAATAAAAACTTCAAAGTGGTATCACCTTTCTCTTTGAGGTATCTGAGATAATGACTTATAGCGATTGGATGAGGAATGCCGTATGAAAAATGGTCATATAATTGTTGAATGCCTACAACATCACAAGGACTTGCATAAGTTGAGGAACTTTTAAATGTTAAATATTTGTTTAGCCCATCTCCAATTAATTTTGGATGTGTTAGGAGTATTAATTTGTTTGAATTTATTGTTGTAGTTGGGTTATAGGTTATCAAAGGATTAAATGCAGCTTCATAACTTATAGCTGGTAAAACATCATTAGCTTGAAGAAAAATTATCTCAGAACTATCACACAGAAAATAATCAGTGACATTTTTTGATGATGCTGGGACAATACAACGGCTATATGTAGTATTGAATTTTTCCGCCCTAATTCTATAACCATTGCTCAAATCGTACATAATAGGTTCTACCCTTGTTGAAGCATAATTGCTCCATTCTATATGTCTTGGATTTGAGTTAGAATTTAAACTAAACTTAAACCTCGATGCACCGTTTAAGTCAAAATAACGGGGATATTTTACACTTACAAAATTAATTCCATGCGCTTGATAACTTACGCCAGGTATAAATTGTACATCAAAACGAATAAAAGTGCTATTTGCACCAATGTATGAATAGTCAATTGTTCTCGTGTTTCGAATAATTTCAAATCCATCAAATGAAGTATCTAATACGTTCTGAAATGTGAAATTATCCGTACTTATTCCTAATTTGAATCGGTGGTCAATATTAACATTCTTGTTGTCGTTGGCACCTACAGAAGCAAATGAATAAGTCGGTAAAGGTCCATTTGTATTCATGAACCTAGTTTCTAGGGTTGCAGTTTGATTGTTGTAACTTGTTCCGCTGCCAAAAAATGTGCTACAATATCCTTCAGTTTTAGTATATTCTGGATTTTCTGCCTCTGAAGTTCCAACCGAGAATTTCCTTCCCCTGTTGTATTCATTTAAAAAGTTTACCAGAGATTCATGTATAAAATATGGTTCTGATGGGTAAGTAGAAAAAGCTGTATTTTTATAATTTAACATGTGCCATCCATTTTGTGCACTGGATGCGGGTAAAAATGTGAGATAATAGAAAGAACTGTCTGTAATCATACTAACTCTATCGTTGGCTACAAAACTTGAATCTGCATAAAGCTCTTTGTCAAGTGATCCATCATTCAAGGTGGCATAGAATTCTATAAAGTCATAATTGTTAAAAATGTTATCTCCTTCTCCTGAAACGTAAATTGGAATCTCTTTTCCTTTATAAAACATTTGCCATTTTTTGGGCTTTACCGTTGAAAGATCTAATTTCATATCGGTAGCTGCAGGAATTAGGGAGGTATAATCAAGGCGATAAATACCTGATTTTCCGATTGGGATTTTAAAATACTTTTGATTGTTTTTAATCCACTCGTTGCCGTATGGCTGTGAAAACAAGTGAAAAGAAAAAGTAAAAAGAAAAAAACAAACTAGCGATTTTTTCATGAATTAGTGTGGGTATCTACAAAAATACTGAATATTGCACAAGTTTTCCAATAAATTTTATGCAAAATACAAGCAAAGACGCACTGTATCTTATTCCAATGCCTATTTCAGAAATTGAACTTAACTGGAGTATTCCTTTAAATGTAATAAATCAAATATCTACAATACAATGTTTTATAGTTGAAAATGCAAAAGTATCAAGACATTTCTTAAAACAAGTCAATCCTAAGATTATTTGGGATAATATCTTGATTTTTGAAATGGACAAGCATCTAATGCAAAGTCAAAATAATGAGATTTTAAAACTCATGAAGCAATACCATGTTGTTGGCTTAATGTCTGATGCAGGATTGCCATGTATAGCTGATCCGGGAAATCATGTGGTTAGAATTGCTCACGATAATGGAATAACGGTAAAACCGTTAATTGGTCCCTCTTCAATAATTTTGGCCTTAATAGCAAGTGGTTTAAATGGACAAAGTTTTAAGTTTCATGGCTACCTGCCAAGTAAGCCTGAAGAAAGAAAGAAATCAATTAGTGCTTTAGAAAAAATATGTAAGGAAAGCACGCAATTATTTATTGAAGCACCCTATAGAAATGAAGCAATGTTTTCAGATTTGATTAAAACTTTAAGTGCTGAAACTAGGCTGCTTATTGCCTCAGACATTTGCGGTGAAAATGAATATATTTTATGCAAGAGCGTTAAATTGTGGCGTGAAAATCCCATTCAAATAGGGAAAGTTCCATGTATGTATGCTATTGGTTCTTAAATCTAAATAAAGACGAGAATTTTAAAATTAACACCATCAGGATTAGAGCAATTGCAGATATAGTTAATCCTGTTCTGGTTCGCCCATTTTTATAAATCAATTCAATTTTTCCTCTTGATTTTTTTACGCAAAGCAAGCCTTTATGATTTGTTATTTGTCCTTCACCTATTAAAGACCAATTTCCATTAAATCTTAATGCTGTTTTCAAAAAAGAATCATTTGTCTGAATCTTTAGGTGATTTGGTTTAAAGTTTGTTAATTCACCCCCTTCAATAATTGTATTTATACTGTCTGTAACTTCTAACAAATTCAATGGTTCATAAGCATTTTGAACAATGCATTGTTTTTGAATGTATAAAAATTGATTTTCCAATTCATTACTCTTTAACCTAATCACATTAAACTTATTTGTTTTGTTGATGGATTTCATATCCTCATACCTCTTTGTAAAAACCATTTTGTTTGAAATAGAATTAAAACTTAAAGTTTGAGTGATAACGGATGCCAATAATACTAAAAAAATTAATTCTTTATTTTCATACAACTTACTTGTTTGTATGAAGACAACACATAATATTAATAGGCTTAAGACGCTTATTCTGTATGGTGCTCTCAGGCTACTAAATATTGGAATATTGTGATTTAAAAAGTACCAAGGATTAAAGTAATTGGGGATGTTTCCAAGGCCAATCCAAAAAATTGGGACAAATAAAAGCAACCAAAATTTCATATGATTGATTTTGAGTAATTTATTTAATGAGAGTACAATTAGGACCATTGGAAAACCAATTGCAAACTCATGCCACAGATGTGGTGTTTTGGTATCGATTTGATAATCACAAAGGGACTGTAGGTAAATTAATAGATTTATTCCGCTTTCATCTTTGACCAAGCGGGGACTTTGATCCCAAAGGTCAAGTGCAGGCAATATTTTCCAAGCATTTAATGCAAGGGGCAAAAGGATTGCGACAATTAAACCAATTAAAAACTTAATGGGCTTTTTGTCTAAAAAGTAGTAACCTATACCCAATAAAAACAATCCTGCTGATGCTATTATTGTTAGTAGTGGCGCCCCTCCTGATATTGGCAAGGCCAAGAGTGCTATTAAAATAATTAGATTTTTATGAGAACCTTTACGTTTGAAAAGTTCAAATTGATAAAAGATCCATGGAAGAAAAAAGAAGAACAAAAAGTTACTGTGACCTGCTTCAAAAATATGTCTACTAAAATAAGGTGCCCCAACAAAGACAATTGACATACCAATAGCAATTAGTACATCTGAAGTGAATAATTTAAATAATTTAAATGCGCCCCAAAGGCCAATTAACATTCCTAAAAGAATACTTATTTTATATCCATAGAATGTCCCAAAGAACAATACTGGAATTAAAAAAACAGAAGCATTTACCGATTGTGGATTTGCATCTAAATCGCTTCCAAATGATAGGAATCCTTGGTAAGAAGGCCACTCTCCATATTCAACTATATTTATTCTGGCGACCTCAAAAGTTGAATAAGTTAAATCCCAATCTCCAGATCCATAAAACCCCCAATTTCTTGGCAGCCACAAATTAGAAGCAAATAATACCCAAGCAATAAAAAGAATCCATATATTTCTAGATTTACCAAAAATTACTTGTAGTTTTTCCATATTGCTACTTACAAAAAAGGGGCTAAAAGCCCCTTTGATTATTTAATTTTAAATGCTTTTTTGACTTTATCAATGTAGTCAAGTTTTTCCCAAGTGAATAATTCAACTTTTACAACTTTTGATTTTCCTTCTGGCGTTTTAAAAGTTTTAGTAACAATTTCATTTTCTCTGCCCATATGGCCATATGCAGCAGTTTCGCTATAAATTGGATTTCTTAATTTTAATCTTTGCTCTATAAAATATGGGCGCATATCAAATATTTCTGCCACAATTTTACCAATTTCACCATCGTTCATTTTTGCTTTAGCCGTGCCATATGTGTTAACATTGATACTCGTTGGTTTAGCAACACCAATTGCATAACTAACTTGCACAAGTACTTCTTTGCATAGACCTGCAGCAGCGAGGTTTTTAGCAATATGTCGAGTTGCATAAGCAGCACTTCTGTCCACTTTACTTGGGTCTTTTCCGCTAAATGCACCACCACCATGAGCGCCTTTTCCACCATAAGTATCTACTATGATTTTACGACCAGTTAAACCTGTGTCACCATGTGGTCCACCTATTACAAACTTACCTGTAGGATTGATATGGTAGGTGATTTTATCATTAAAAAGCTTCTTATATTTAGGGTATTTTGCTTTTACTCTTGGTATCAAAATCTCAACCATGTCTTTTTTGATTTTAGCCAACATTTTGGCTTCCTTATCAAAATCATCGTGTTGGGTTGAAATCACAATTGCATCGATGCGCACAGGTTCGTTTTTATCATTGTACTCTAATGTAACTTGGCTTTTTGCATCTGGCCTTAAATATGTGATTGCTTTGTTTTCTCTGCGCAATGCAGCAAGTTCGATAAGTATTTTATGAGATAAGTCTAAAGCCAATGGCATGTAGTTATCTGTTTCAACTGTTGCATAACCAAACATCATTCCTTGGTCACCTGCGCCTTGTTCCTCTTTTTTCTTTTTGTCAACACCTTGGTTAATGTCAGCACTTTGTTCATGTATTGCTGACAAAACACCACAAGAATTAGCTTCAAACATATATTCACTTTTAGTGTATCCAATTTTTTTGATTACGTCTCTAGCAATTGTTTGAACATCTAAATAAGCAGTTGATTTTACTTCACCAGCAAGTATTACTTGTCCTGTTGTAACTAGTGTTTCACAAGCTACCTTACTTTGAGGGTCAAAAGCTAAAAAGTTGTCTATTAGTGCGTCACTGATTTGATCGGCAACTTTGTCAGGATGGCCTTCTGATACAGATTCTGAAGTAAATAAATAAGGCATATATTTTAAAATTCTTGCAAAAGTAAGCGATTAATTCTTTGTTTGCAAAAGAGTAAATTATTAATTTGTATTTATCAACTAATGGTTGATTTCTTCACCCTCCATTTTGCTTACCGCCACAGTGGCGACAGCATTGCCAACTACGTTTGTGGCTGTCCTTCCCATATCCAAAAATTGATCTATTGGAAGTAGCAAGGCTAATCCTGCTTCAGGAATTCCAAATCCTGCAACTGTTGCTGCAATAACAACCAATGACGCTCTAGGCACTCCTGCTATTCCCTTACTCGTAATCATTAACACAAGTAGCATTGTGATTTGTTGACCAATACTTAAATCAATGCCATAAGCTTGAGCGATAAGCAGAGAGCCAAACGTCATATACATCATACTTCCATCTAAGTTAAATGAGTATCCAAGTGGTAAAACGAAGCTGCTAATTTTTTCCTTTATTCCAAATCGGTCAAGTTGGTTGAGTAGTTTTGGATATGCAGATTCACTACTGGCTGTGGCAAACGCTAACATTAATGGCTCTTTAATATGGCTAAGTAAACTCCATGTTTTTTTTCTGATCATTATGTAACAAAGTCCAATAAGTATAACCCAAAGAAGACCCAAGCCTCCATAAAACATTGCAATCAATTTACTGTATTCTTTAAGTACCCCTATTCCTTTGTCAGCTATAACGACTGAGATTGAAGAAAAGACAGCAAGCGGAGCCAACCACATAATCATATTGGTTAATTTCAACATTGCATGTGCAAGTGAGTCCATTAGTTTAACCAAAGGCTCCCCTTTTTCTTTAATGGCAGAAAGGGCTAAACCGAAAAATATTGCAAATACAACAATTTGCAAAACTGTTTTATGACTTGACAGTGAAACAATTATATTCTCAGGAAATAATTGATCAATAAAATGTTCTAAAGTAAACGCTTCGATTTTTAAGCCACTCGGAGCGAGACCTTGAACTTGATTTACAAAAGCATCTCCAGGACGAAGAAAATTTACAAGGATTAAGCCCAATGTTAATGAGGTCAAACTCGCAAATATAAACCAACCTATAGTCTTCACCCCCATGCGACCAACCGTTTTTGCATCGCCAATATTTGCAACACCAACAACCAGTGTGCTCAATACCAACGGTCCGATAATTAATTTTATTAACTTTAGAAAAATGTAACTTCCTAATGACGTATACTTGGTATAAATTTCGATACCCTCTCTATCAATTTCGAAAACTCTATTCACTATTGTGCCAACAATAATTCCTAAAACCAATCCGCCTAAAATCCAATATGTTAATTTATTTTTCATTCTTTATAATTATCCGAAAAGGTATTCAAAAGCTTCTTCAATTTTTCCTATTTGAATTAATTTAATGCTTGTTCTATGCGAATCAATTCCTTTGTTATACTTGGAAATCATCATTTCTTTAAATCCTAATTTTTCGGCTTCTGAAATTCTTTGTTCTATTCTTGAAACTGCACGAACCTCCCCACTTAAACCAATTTCACCTGAAAATGCAATATGGCTTTCAATAGCAATGTTTTGGTAAGAAGATAAAATAGAAGCCACAATCCCAAGATCTAGTCCAGGATCTTCTAATTTCATTCCACCAGCGATATTAATAAAAACGTCTTTAACGCCTAATTGGAATCCACATCTTTTTTCTAGCACGGCCAGTAACATACTTAATCTTCGCAAATCAAATCCATTGCTTGTTCTTTGAGGTGTTCCATAAACAGCTGAACTTACAAGTGCCTGGGTTTCTAATAAGATTGGGCGAATGCCTTCAACTGCGCAACTAATGGTGATTCCACTTAAGAGTTCTTCTCTTTCACTTATCAGAATTTCAGATGGATTTTCGATTTCTCTTAAACCATTGCCTTTCATTTCATAAATTCCAATTTCACTAGCAGATCCAAATCTGTTTTTTAAAGTTCTAAGTATTCTATAATTATAATGGCGATCGCCTTCAAATTGCAAGACTGTATCAACCATATGTTCCAATACTTTAGGGCCTGCAATATTTCCATCTTTATTGATGTGCCCAATTAGAAATACTGGCACATTAGATTCTTTTGCAAAACGCAAAAGTTCAGCCGTACATTCTTTTATTTGACTAATGCTTCCAGGAGGTGAATCTATTAAATCACTTGATAATGTTTGAACGGAATCGATAATTAGTATTTCAGGTGTATCACTTTTTAAATAACTTAAAAGATTACCTAATGAGGTTTCACAGATGACATAACATTGGTCATTGATAATGCCAATCCTCTCGGCCCTCATCTTAATTTGGGTTTCACTTTCTTCACCACTCACATAAAGGACTTTGCGTTTGATTTGCAGCGCCAATTGTAATAGTAAAGTAGATTTCCCAATGCCAGGCTCTCCTCCTATTAAAGTAATGGAACCACTAACCAATCCGCCGCCTAAAACTCTATTTAATTCGTTATCTGTTAGAGCAAATCTTTGTTCTTCTCCTTCAATAATTTCATGAATTTTTATTGCTTCACTTTTTTGACCATTTGATTTTCCCCAAAGTGGTTTGCTAGATGTGGAAGATTTCTGAACTACTTCTTCAGTAAAGCTGTTCCAGGCTTCGCATGATGGACATTTTCCTAACCATTTTGGTGCAACATGACCACAATTTTTACAAAAGAATTTTACTACAGCCTTAGACATTTTTATTTGCACAAAAGTGCATTTTAATCATGAAATTTTAGCATTTGTGTGCATAAATCTGCAAAATAGCATAGATATAATCATAAATAAACAAAAAAGACGCAATGTTTATACATTGCGTCTTTTTTAAATTTAAAAACAATCAGTTACCAAATAATAACTCTTTGGTCAAGTGGAATCCACATTTTGTCTCCTTCTTTTACACCAAATGCTTCATAGAATTCATTTAAATGTTTAAGTGGCCCATTGATTCTATATCTAGCCGGTGAATGTGGGTCAGTTTGCAATCTATTCCTTAATTCTTCATCTTTAATATTGTTATGCCAAACTTGAGCCCAACTCAAAAAGAAGCGTTGTTGCCAAGTAAATCCATCTATTTTAGCAGGTTCTGATTTGCCTTCGAAAGAACGTTTCAAAGCGTAATAAGCAAGTGTTAAACCACCCAAATCGGCAATGTTTTCGCCAATAGTAAGTTCGCCGTTGATGTGCACATCTTGCATAGGTTCAAAAGCACTGAAATATGAAATATATCTTTTCCCTAAAGCATTAAAATTGTTGAAATCTTCTTTAGTCCACCAATTTCTTAGATTGCCCGTCTCATCATATTGTGCACCTTGGTCATCAAATCCATGGGTGAACTCATGTCCAATTACCGCAATAATTCCTCCATAGTTTATTGCATCATCAGCATCAGCATTAAAGAAAGGCGCTTGTAAAATACCTGCAGGGAAAACAATTTCATTATTTAAAGGATTGTAATACGCATTGACAGTTTGAGGTGACATAAACCATCTTTTTTTATCAACTGGTTTGCCAATATCATTAAGCATTTTATTGTGACTCCATAAAGTGTTACTAATAACATTTGCAATAAGTTCTTTAGGGTTAACCGCAATGTTTGTGTAATCTTCCCATTGGTCTGGGTAACCAATTTTATAAGTAAATGTCGATAATTTCTTTTTTGCCATTGTCTTAGTTGATTCAGTCATCCAAGTGAGTTTGTCAACTCTTTCACTGTATACCGCTCTTACATTGTCAATCATTTCAGCTACTTTTTTCTTCGAAGATTCCGGAAAATACTGTTTGGTATAAAGTCTTCCTAAAATATTCCCTTCACCTAAACTTTCAGTTATATCAATAGCTTGTATCTCTCTCTTTTTCTGTTCATTAATACCGCTTTTTATTTTGCCATAAAAATTGAAACGTTCATTTTTAATATTTTTAGGTAAATAGGTAGCAAATGAACCAATTAATTTGTAGTAAGTGTATAATTTCAAGACTTCTACATCCGTTTTACTCAATAAAACATTTAAACTGGTAAAGTACTTTTTGTTTTGAACTATAATTGTGTCAGAAACTATACCTTGTTTAGCAGCAAATACATTCCAATCAATATTTTTTGACAATGATTTTAAATCTGTACTTGATATTTTATTGTATGTTTTGATTGGATCTCTCAGCTCAACATTGCTTAATTGTATTGAAGCTAAGGCGGTTTCGAATTTTAACAATGTTTCACCTGCTTTTCCTTTAAATTCTTTGCCGGTAAATGCAATAGTTTTGTCAATGTGTGCAACAAATTCCGAACGAATCATTTTCATTCTGTCATCCACTCCACTGTAATAACTCTTTTCACCTAAGCTAAGCCCACTTTGACCCCATTTTACAGCATTCATTTTGCTGTTTCTGTCATCGGCATCTACATAAACACCCAACACACTTCCTACACCCATTTTTTGCAGTTCACCACTTACTGAAACCCACTCTTCAAGTGTTTTGATAGACTCTATTTGATCTATGTATGCTTTTAATGGACTTAAGCCTAATTTTTCAATTCGGACAGTATCCATAAAAGAACGGTACATATCTGCAATTTTCTGTTCATCGCTTCCAGCTTTATTTTCTTTATTTTTAATTGTAGATTCAATAATTCCTTTTAGTTTGACTTCATTATTTTCCTTGTCAATTATACCAAATGCGCCCCAATTTCCTTCGGTAGAAGGTATAGGATTTAGTTTTTTCCAACCACCATTTGCAAAGCTATCAAAATCATCTTGAGCGCGGTATCTGCGGTCGAGTGAGCTGGTGTCAAAACCAGGAATTTTAGTTTTTCCCATTGCTAGGTCAGCATTTTTTTCGGTTTTTGGTGCATTAGAGCAAGCTGCTGCAAAAACCGTCGATGCAAACAGCATAATATTTTGAAAGTTTAATCTAATCATGGTAGCAAGAATAAGAATTTTTTATTAATTTCGTCTCTTATGTTCGATAAACGTGCAGTTTTTCTAATTCTGATTCTGGTTTCTGTATTTTTTACCAATCAGATAAATGCCCAAGGCCCAAATATTAAATTTGATGTTGATACTGCAGATTTTGGTGTAATTGCTGATGGTGATTCTGTTGTCTATGATTTTTGGTTTACCAATATCGGAACTGATTCAGCTAAAATTAATCAAGCTTATCCTGCATGTGGTTGTACATATCCAACGTTTACTCAAGGTAAGATAGCTCCTGGTGCAAGAGGTAAGATTCACGTGGTTTTTCATAGTAAAGGTTTTGGAGGACAGTCCTTAGTTAAGGAGGTAATTATAATAAATACAGGTCCTGAGAGATATGCCAGGTTTAAAGTTAAGGTTGTAAATAAAGCTTTTCAAGAGGACTTAGAAAATTACAAGAAGCAAATGGAAGAATCTTCTAAGAAAAAAAAGAAAAGTAAGCGCAAGAAAGCAAAAGAGTAGAATGAAGAAAACAATATTGATAACAGGTTCAAATGGATTATTGGGTCAAAAACTAATAGATCTGTATTTAACTAAGGATGATAAAATAGTCATTGGTAGTGGGGTTGGACCTTGCAGACATCCCGCAAAAGATCAATTTAAATACATTGAATTAGATATTTCAAATGAAAAACAGGTCAGTTTTGTAATCAATGAAATTAAACCTGATACAGTAATAAATACTGCCGCAATGACCAATGTGGATGCATGTGAAACCGATCATGAGGGATGTGATAAATTGAATATAGCTGCTGTAAGTTATCTAGTTAATGCATGTAATTCTGTTCATGCTCATTTAATTCATATTTCCACTGATTTTATTTTTGACGGCACTCATGGACCTTTGTCTGAAAATGAGATACCTAAACCTCTGAGCTATTATGGATGGTCAAAATACAAAGGTGAATTAGAAGTTGTTGATAAGTGTAAATACTATACGATTCTGAGGACTGTATTGGTTTATGGCGTAGTTTCAGATATGAGTCGCAGCAATATTGTATTATGGGCCAAAGGGGCACTGGAAAAGCAGCAACCTATGAAAGTTGTTAATGATCAATATAGAACTCCAACTTTGGCGGAGGATTTAGCAATGGGTTGTTATCTTGCTGAAACAAAATTTGCAAGAGGAATTTTTAATATTTCTGGTAAAGATTTCATGGGTATAGATGAATTGGTTTTTAGAGTGGCTGATTTTTTTGGTTTTGATAAGGCAAACATTACAACTACAAGCTCCGACGTTTTAAACCAAGCGGCCAAACGTCCTCCTATAACTGGTTTTATTATTGATAAAGCTCGAGAAGAATTAGGCTATGAACCACATAGTTTTGAGGAAGGATTGACATTGCTAAAATCTCAATTATCCAATATTTAAACAATGAATTTTTTATACGTTTTTATAGGTGGTGGAATTGGTGCAGTTATTAGATATTTAGTGCAATTAACATTGGGGAAGCATAATGGTACAGATTTTCCAATGAGTACTTTTAGTGCAAATGTTATAGGTTGCTTTCTAATTGGCATATTGGCCGCTTCGGCATTAAAATATAAATGGAATGAGCAATTGGTTTTGTTTGGAATAACCGGCGTTTTAGGTGGTTATACCACATTTTCTTCTTTCGCTTTTGAATTTACAAGCCTAATTAAAAACAACCAATTACTCATGGCTTTTTTATATTTGGGATTGAGCAATTTATTGGGGATTTTACTTTGTGGCCTTGGTTTTTATATAGCAAAATGAGGTTTAATATTAAACATATTATTTTTTGCTTATTATTTATTTGCTCTTCTCAATCAATCTTTGGTTTACAAATTTTGATTCCAATGAATGTCACTCAGAAAGACCATTTAAAGTCGTATGGCATTGCGTATTGGATATTAAACAAAGGTGGTGAGGTTGATTGGCTTTTGAATTATGAAGGCGGTAGCTTTCTCTTTAATTTTGATGTTACGTATGAAAATGAGTGTAAAATTAGAGGTGTTAGTTATGAGGTAATAACAGAAAGTAAGGCGAATTCGATTCATGCAGAAATTTCAAATCCTGAAGTGAATATGGAGACTGTTAGGTTGTTAAAATCACCAAAAATTGCAGTATATACGCCAAAAAACAAACAACCTTGGGACGACGCGGTAACCATGGTTTTGGAATATGCTGAAATACCTTACGATAAGGTATTTGATGATGAAGTATTGGAAGATAAATTGATTACCTATGATTGGCTGCATTTACACCATGAGGATTTTACAGGTCAATATGGTAAGTTTTGGTATAGCCATAGAAATGCACCTTGGTACATTGAAGATGTAAGCGCTAATGAGGCCTGTGCAGCAAGACATGGATTTAATAAGGTGTCTCAACTTAAGCTTGCCGTGGCAAAGAAAATCAGGGATTTCTGTTTAGGGGGTGGGTTTTTGTTTGCCATGTGTAGTGCTACTGATACCTATGATATTGCTTTAGCCGCAGATGGCATAGATATATGTGAAACTATGTTTGATGGAGATGAAATGGATCCAAATGCCCAAGAAAAAATTAACTATAATAATACATTTGCTTTTAAAGATTTTCTTTTGGAAACCAATCCTATAGCATACGAACATGCAAGCATTGATAATACTTTAAGTCATATGTCTATTACCGAAAATAATGATATGTTTAGTTTGTTTGATTTTAGTGCCAAATGGGATGTGGTGCCATCAATGTTGTGTCAAAATCATTCTCAAACCATTAAGGGATTTATGGGACAAACCACAGCATTTAAGAAACAATATATCAAAAGTGAAGTTTTGATTTTAGGAGAAAATAAGGCACTCGATGAAGCCAGATATATTCATGGCAATATGGGAAAAGGAACTTGGACGTTTTATAGCGGACATGACCCCGAAGACTATCAACACTTAATCGAAGAACCTCCTACCAACCTGGCTCTTTTTCCCAACAGTCCAGGTTATAGATTGATACTCAATAATATACTTTTCCCAAGCGCTAAAAAGAAAAAATTAAAAACTTAATTGGTTTTTGTATTATATTTGAATTGTGCTTATTTTTAAATCTTTAATTGAACAAACTGCTTATGGGGTTTGCACCAAAATAGGTGAAAGGATAGGATTAAGCACCCGTAGAATAAGAGTATTCTTTATCTACACTAGTTTTCTGACCTTAGGTTCACCAGTCATAGTTTATATGATTTTGGCCTTTTGGATAAATATGAAAAATTATGTTAGAGAAAAGCGAACAGCTGTTTGGGATCTTTAATTTACTATTTCTATTATTTCTACCTTGCTAATTCCACTAACCCTGTATTCTTTATTATTTGGTTGCTCAAAACATTGGTACCAACTTCTTAGTTTTTTCCCTTTGATAAATACTCTGCCAGTTTCTAACTTAAAGTAAGAGCCTTCTTGAATATGTTCAAGAAATACTTTTTGATCCTTGTCATACAATGCTAAAACCTTCATTAAATTTTTGTCACTGCAGCTGCTTGCAGAGGGATCATGCATATAGTTTTTAAGTGCACCTTGAATATCGCTCGGTAATTGATGATGCATGACAATTGGATGAAGTAAAACTTTAAATTCTTGTTTCCATTCTTTGCCATGAGGATCAATGTTGTTTCTGAATTTTTCGAATGCAACTAGATGTGCCACTTCGTGAAGGAAAGTAGTTAAAAATGCATAAGGATTTAAGTCTTTGTTTACAGTAATTCTATGGTAGTTATCACTGCGCATTGGCGAACGGTAATCACCGTATTTACTAGAGCGTGGTTTATTCAGCTTTAGTTGAACTTTGAATTTTATTAATAAATCAACAACATAAACCTCTGTTCCCTCTGGAACAAATTTTTTAATTTTATTTTCTAATTCAGCTCTAGTCAATGGTTAAAATAGTCTAAATTGGCTTAAATTTTATCAGGAAATTGATTAGTATATTCTTCGTAAATCAATTCCAATTCTTTATACCAATTTTCTCCATAGTTTCTAACCAATGGCGTTCTTAAGAATTTAAACATAGGTAAATTCATTTTTTTACCTAAAAGACAAGCATCCGAACAAATGCTCCATTCATGGTAGTTAATGGTTTCTTTATTGCCAACTTTTCCAAGACGGATAGGATACAAATGACAACTGATAGGTTTGTAAAAATCTATTTCTCCATACAAATGCGCTTTTTCTATTGCACAGCCTAGAATATTATTTTCTTTATAAACAAACACACATTCTCCAGAATCCAAACATGTAGTTGCAGGGTCATCAATTTCAGTACCTTCATGAAAACCTTCTGAATTCAGAAGTTCAAGACCTTTAACACTCATAAATGGTTTTATTTTATCAATATTGGCATCAATGATTTCTATTTCAGCCAAAGAAATAGGTGCACCTCGATCACCTTCAATACAACAAGCCCCTTTACATTTATCTAAATCACAAATAAATTTCTTGGTGAAAATTTCATCTGAAACTAAGGTCTCTCCAATTTCAATGATCATTTTTTGTCTAAATATTTTTGAAAACCCTTGTTTTCAAGGTCTAGTGCGTTTGATATGACTTGTTCTTCAAGGGATTTCATGAATTTTCTTATTTCAACCCATAATTCAGGCCTTCCGACAGCAATAATTTTTGCTGCATAAATTCCAGCATTTCTAGCTCCATCAATTGCCATGGTTCCAACGGGAATTCCAGGAGGCATTTGTACGATGCTATGTAAAGAGTCAACACCAGAAAGAGTTGAAGTCTTTATGGGCACTCCTATCACAGGAAGTTCGGTAATGCTGGCTGTCATGCCAGGTAAATGTGCAGCACCACCTGCGCCAGCAATAATACATTTATAGCCATTCTCTCTAGCCATTTCAGCAAATTCATACATTCTTTTTGGCGTTCTATGTGCGCTTACAATGGATAAATTATATGTAACATTCAATGCATCTAACACAATAGCTGCTTCTTTCATAACTGGTAAATCGCTATCCGATCCCATGATAATTAATACCTCTTTCATTTTACAATTAATTAGAAGTTACAAATATACAATATAAATTAGAGTTGAATTCTAGCAGCTAAAGATGACTATACTTGTTTCATTCCAAGATGTTTTCTTATATCTACAACTTTAACACGAATCTCATCCATATTCTCACCAAGAATGGTAATATGTCCCATTTTTCGTTTGAATTTCGTTTCTGCTTTATTGTATAGATGAATGTAAACCCCTGGTATACTTAGAATGTGTTCTAAACCAGTAATTTCATAGGCCCCATTGATGCCTTCAAATCCCAATAAATTAATCATTGCAGAAGGTTTAATGAGATCGGTATTGCCCAATGGCATTCCTAGTAAAATACGGTTTAATTGCTCATATTGGCTAGTATAGCATGCTTCAATTGTGTGGTGCCCACTGTTGTGTGGTCTTGGCGCAATCTCATTTACAAATATGTTATTGTGTTTATCTAAAAACATTTCTACAGCAAATATTCCTATGCCTTGCATTTTAAAAATACAATCCATTGCCGTTCGCCTTACCTTTTCTTCAATTTCTGAATCAATTTCAGCTGGAGAAAACAAGAATTCAACTAAATTTGCTTTAGGGTCAAATTCCATTTCAACTGTAGGGAATGTGCAGATTTCACCCTTTTCATTTCTGGCTACGATTACAGCTAACTCAATGGCATTTTCCACAAACTCTTCGAGTACTACTGGTTCTGAAAATGGAATTTTATTGTAGGCATCAAGAATAGTTTGCTTGTCAATCAGCTCAACTCCTTTGCCATCATATCCACCTTTTCGCAATTTTGCTGCTACCTTATCCCCTTTAAGTTTAATTAGCTTATCTGCCCATTCTGCTTGGTTTTCCGCCAGTTCAAAATCGGTTGTTGGAATGTTATGGTGTTTAAAAAATAATTTTTGAAGACCCTTGTCTTGAATAATTTCAAGAATTTTTGGGGAAGGAATAATTGTTTTTCCAGCAGCTTCTAATTCATGCAATGCTGAAATATTAATATGTTCGATTTCATAGGTTAAAACATCTGAAACCTTCGCTAATTCAAATATTTTTGAAGCATCACTTAATTCTCCATGAATATGAATATCTGAAATAGATGATGCCGGGGCATTTTCATTTTCTAAAATTGCATACTTAATGTTCCAAGGCTTTCCAGCTTCAATTAACATTTTGCCTAATTGACCGCCGCCTATTATTCCTATGGTTTTATTTGAGGGTAACATATTAAATAAGCTGCAAAAATAACAGTTTATTTTATACCTTTAATTTGATAGATATAATTAATGCCATATAAATTTTCAAATGAATCAACTTTTTCTAATTCGAAGCGATCAATTGCGCTTGTTTTCAAGTCTGATTTTATAATCGACTCCCTGCTAAATGCTGTTTTAGTGTTTTTTAAATCTGTATAAACCGTTTTGCCTCCATTTAACAAAACATTAACCGAATCTATTGTAATAAAATTATAATGCTGGTAGAATCCTTTTTCATAAGCTAATTTATTTTCAATTAAGGGTTTGTTAGACCATAAAAAATAATCTTTATTGTGGGTTCTGGTATAATTTACCTGTGTGGTCATTTTGTTTAAATTTTCAAATCTTTGCGGAATCAATCCGAAGTACACATTCCAAATTAAAATAATAACAGGGATTAATAATGCATTTTTATTGAAATAAAAATTATTGGCTATGGCTATGTAAGCGACAAATAAAAAGGGCAACATTGCCATAAATTCCGCATTTCCACTTGAAAGAAAAGCAAATAACACATGCAAGATAATTGCAATTAGAAACAAATGACGCGAAAAGTGCTTGCCGGTTATTTTTGTTACTTTAAATAAAAGTTTACGGTTAACAAATAAGCGATAGATTAGAGTAAGTTCTATAATTACAAGTATAAAACTAATGACGCGGTATTTCAAAGCGAAATGGTATATCAAACCATGGACTTGAAATACCGTACGAAAAATATTGATTAAGGTTAATGCAAGAGCTTTTAAACTAAAGTCAATTCCTGCATTTCCTTTTTGGTATTCCCCAAGTATGAAATTTGTAAAGCTTGAATTGTTAAAATTAAAATAATAGACCAAATAGTACAAAATGACTCCAGAAAATAATGTTAACGAGTAAAATAACTTTTGGTTTTTAGAGTATTCTTTATTGGCAATCACGTTGATATAAATGGCTATAGTCCACCAAATGTGCAACTGATGGGTGCACACAGCCAACATTCCAAATAAAGCAGATAAGGTGATGTTAAGATAACGAATAGGCCTAAAATAATAATACGTACATAGTGTTGAAAATAGAATCGGCAATATGTATGTTTCGGCATCGGTAGCGAATCTCATAAACCCAAAACAAACTCCGACACTCAAGCCAAAGAACAAAGCACTTTGTTTATTTTGCCCAAATCGCAACAACAGATTGTAAAAAACGACAAGTGTTAAGCAGGCAGAAATTGCATTTAATGCATTAAGTGACCAAAGTGTATCTATATTTGGGTTAAAAAAATGAATAAAATCATTCCAAATATTGCCGAAGATATTATAAAGAAGATGGTGGCTGTTAAATGAATTGGTGTTGTATTTAACGCATGCTGCATAATACCAAGAATCTATATTTGCGTTTTCCGTTGGTAAAACAATAAACAATACACCTAAAATTCCAAAGGGTATATATTCTACAAGCTTTTTCAAATAAGTTATATTTCGATTTTAGCTGCAAATGAATCTCTAACCGTTGCTATTTGTTGAATAAGACTTTTATCATCTTCAGCTCCATTGCCGATAACTATCAAGTCAGCACCTGAACTGTATGCATTAGATGCAGTTTCCTTGCTCCTTATTCCACCACCAATAATTAAAGGGAGATCAACTGATTTTTTAACTGAAGCGATCATTCTTCCAGAGATGGGACATAAGGCCCCACTTCCCGCATCCATATATACACATTGCATTCCTAACATTTTTCCCGCCAATGCGGTAGCCATTGCAATGTCTGGTTTGTCTGTGGGAATTGGTTTTGTGTTGCTGATATAAGAAACACTGGTTTCTTTACCTCCATCAATTAAAAGGTAAGCTGTTGGAATAATATCTAATTTGGATGCAGCAAGTATTGGTGCAGCTACTAAGTGTTTGCCTATTAGGTATTCTGGGTTTCTGCCGCTGAGTAGAGATAAAAACAAAATTCCATCTGCGTTGTCGTCTATCATAAACTCATTCCCCGGGAAAATATAAATTTTACCAGAGTAATTGTTTTTAATGATTTGAATTGCATCTGACATAACTCCTGCAGTTGTCAGACTTCCACCTACGAATACGAAGTCGATTTTGTAGGTCTCGCATAGCTGTGCAATATTTAGTACACTTTTGTTTTCTTGGTCAGGATCAATTAGCACTGCAAGAGCTTTTTTACCGCTATTGATATGTTGATATAGATTTGATAAGAAATTAGACATGAAACAAACGAAGATGTATTTATTTAGGAGGGTAAAGGTAAAGTAATTTTTTAAAAAGTCAAGTAAATATTGGTGCTTTTTTGTTTTCAACAATGCTGCAATTAACGTCTGTAAGGGTTTTAGGATTTCTGTGGAAAAGTACTTTTTAATATGTGCATGTGATAGGATTAGTTTTGAAGGACTTCTTTGCAAAAAAATGCATTGAAGTCATTTTAGTTTAAGAGCAAAAATCACACAACAAATGACCAAATATGCAGCAAAATTTTGACCAAATGAAGAAAGGCCTAAAGTTCAATAGGTTAAACACTAAGGACAATGTGTCACCATACGACCAGTTCCAGTATGAGTACCGCACATCTGTTATTAAGAATCCTAATGGAGACATTGTATTCGAAATGAAAAATGTTGAAATACCATCAGCATGGAGTCAAGTAGCAACTGATATTATTGCACAGAAATATTTCAGAAAAGCTGGTGTTCCTCAAGCCGATGGATCATTAGGAAGTGAGACTAGCGTAAAACAAGTAGCACATCGTTTAGCTGATTGCTGGAAACAATGGGGAGAAAAGTATGGTTATTTTGCTTCAAAAGAAGATGCTCAAGTTTTTTATGAAGAATTAGTGTATTCAATATTGGGTCAGCAGTCTGCTCCAAATTCACCACAATGGTTTAATACTGGTTTGCACTCTACCTATGGAATTAGTGGTAAACCACAAGGCCATTATTATGTTGATCCTGAAACCGAAAAATTAATGCGCTCAACTTCTGCATATGAGAGACCGCAACCACATGCATGTTTTATATTATCAGTTGATGATGACCTTGTGAACGAAGGTGGAATCATGGACTTATGGGTACGTGAAGCACGTATCTTTAAATATGGCAGTGGTGTTGGTACAAATTTTTCAAAAATTCGTGGTGGAGGTGAAAAGCTATCTGGTGGAGGAACTTCATCTGGTTTGATGTCATTCTTGAAAATTGGTGATAGAGCTGCTGGTGCGATTAAATCAGGTGGTACTACAAGAAGAGCAGCTAAAATGGTTTGCTTGGATATGGATCATCCAGAAATCATGAATTTTATTTCATGGAAAAAGAATGAAGAGAAAAAAGTAGCGGCCTTAATTGCTGCTGGTTATCCTAGTGATTACGAAGGAGAAGCTTACGCTACAGTGTCAGGTCAAAACTCAAACAACTCAGTTCGTATCCCTAATAAATTTTTTGAAGCATTAAAGCAAAACGGAAATTGGGATTTAATCGGAAGAGCAAATGGACAAGTAGTAAGTTCAATTCCGGCAAACGAAGTTTGGGATGCTATTGGAGATGCGGCGTGGGCTTGTGCAGATCCTGGTGTTCAATATGATGACACAATCAACGAATGGCATACATGTCCAGAAGGAGGAAGAATTAATGCTTCTAATCCTTGTTCTGAATACATGTTCTTAGACAATACAGCGTGTAATTTGGCATCTTTAAACTTAATGAAGTTTTTTGATGCAGATAAATTAGAATTTGATATCGTTTCTTATGAATATGCCATCCGTTTATGGACAGTTGTTTTAGAAGTTTCTGTATTAATGGCTCAATTCCCAAGTCAAGAAGTTGCTCAATTAAGTTATGATTATCGTACACTTGGATTGGGTTATGCAAACTTAGGTGCATTGTTAATGGTTTCAGGTATTCCTTATGACAGCGCAAAAGCAAACGCAATTTGTGGTGCATTAACGTCTATATTAACGGGTCAAGCGTATGCAACTAGTGCTGAAATGGCTGCAGTTAAAGGTTCTTTCAAAATGTATGAAAAGAACAAAAAGCACATGATGCGCGTTATCCGTAACCACCGTTATGCAGCGTATAACACTCCATTGGCTTTTGAAAGTTTAAGTATTCCTGCAGTTGGTATCGATCCTCAACATTGCCCTGAAGATTTATTAAGATCAGCTTGCAATGCATGGGACAAAGCATTAATGTTAGGAGAGAAGTTTGGTTATAGAAATGCTCAATCAACTGTAATTGCCCCAACTGGTACAATTGGATTGGTAATGGATTGTGATACTACAGGTATCGAACCTGACTTTGCTTTGGTTAAGTTTAAAAAATTAAGTGGTGGAGGATATTTCAAAATTATCAACCAAGCAGTTCCAGCAGCACTTAAAACCTTAGGTTATTCTCAACAAGAATCAGACGAGATAATTAATTATGCAAAGGGTCATGCTACATTAAAGACAGCACCATCAATAAACCACGAAACTCTTGCAGCTAAAGGTTTTAATGCAAGCGAATTGGAACTGATTGAATCTCAATTAGAACGTGCATTTGATATTGAATTTGTATTTAATGTATTTACTTTAGGTGAAGATACAATTAAACGTTTAGGATTTACAGATGCTCAATATAATGATGTAAATTTCAATTTATTGAAATCTTTAGGATTCAAAGCAGCAGAAATTGAAGCAGCAAATGAATTTGTAACTGGAACAATGACAATCGAAGGCTCACCTTACCTTAAAGAAGAACATTATCCTGTATTTGATACTGCAAACAAATGCGGAAACAAAGGAACTCGTTTCCTACATGCTCATTCACATATTAGAATGATGGCTGCTGCTCAACCATTTATTTCAGGTGCGATTTCTAAGACCATTAACCTTCCAAACGAAGCATCGGTTGAAGATATCAAATCTTGTTATGAAATGAGCTGGAAGCTTGGTTTGAAAGCAAACGCATTGTATAGAGATGGTTGTAAATTGTCTCAACCTTTATCAAACAAATCTGATAAAAAAGTTGACGAGATTGAAACTGTGAGCGACACTGTTGAGATTGTTGAAAAAGCAGTTGGTGTTTCAGGTTCAACACGTGTTGAAGATTTAACTCCTGAAATCGTTTTGGAGGCAGCTAGATTAATTATCAATAGCAGCAACAATGCTGCGTTTAAGCAACAATTGTCAAATATTGCAACACGTAAGGTATTGCCTAATAAACGTAAAGGATTCACTCAAAAATCAAAAATTGATGGCAATACAGTATTCGTAAGAACTGGAGAATATGAAGATGGAACTTTAGGTGAAATCTTTGTTGACATGCATAAAGAAGGTGCAAGTTTCCGATCTTTGATGAACTGTTTTGCAATTGCAGTGTCTATTGGTTTACAATACGGTGTTCCTTTGGAAGAATACTATGACAAATTTACTTTCAGTAGATTTGAACCGAGTGGTATGGTAGAAGGGCATGCAAACATAAAATCATCAACTTCAGTTGTTGACTTTATATTTAGATTGTTAGGTTTTGAATACCTTAACCGTCAAGAGCAATTGCACATTAAACCAAAAATTACAGATGAAGTTACTCCAGTAGATACCAATTTCAATTTAGCCCAAAACGAAATTGCACCTACTTTGGTTTCTGAAACAAGCAATAACACAAATTTTACTGCACCTAAGGCAGTTAAAAAACCTGGTAATTTACCTCCAAGTATGGGTGATGCTCCAGCTTGTAAAAGCTGTGGTAACATAACAGTTCGCTCAGGAACATGTTACACTTGCCTAACTTGCGGAACGACCAGCGGATGTAGCTAATGCATTTTGGATGATATAACTTAAAAAGGAACATAGAAATATGTTCCTTTTTTTAGTCAATATTTTTTACTTGTATAGAAGTTTCATCTTATACAGATTCTTAATGACTTAATTTTGTATTTAATACATGAAAAAATACATCTTTTTCGCTATTTTGTTACTGTTAAATTATAACAAAGGGTATGCAATTTTAACCCCGATTATTGACTCGATTACTTTGGTAGACGGGAAGAAATTGGCCGTTGATGTTTACATTCCAAATGGTATGGTTTCCGGGCCTGTCATACTAATTCAGACACCCTACAATAGACAAGTATACCGTTTAACTGGATTGCCATTAGGTATTGGTGCAAACATCAATACAAGCAATTATATATTTGTGGTTGCTGATTGGAGAGGGTTTCATGGATCAAAAAAAGCCGCATATGCTGGAAATCCTGATCGAACAAAAGATGGTTATTCTACGGTAGAATGGATTGCTTCAAAATCTTGGAGTAACGGAAAGATTGGAACGTGGGGTGCATCTGCATTGGGTAAGGTTCAATACCAAACAGCAAAAGGCAATCCTCCCCATTTAACCTGTATTTGTCCATTAGTTGCTGCACCTCAATTTGAATACAATGAATATTTTCCAAATGGATCATTGAGGACTGAATATGTACAGCAACTTGATGTATTAGGATTTGGTTTAACTCAAGGATTAATGGCTCATCCCATTAAAGACACTTATTGGAACTTTGTTGAAGATGCTAACGATTATCCTGATAGTATTCAAGTGCCTTGTTTTATGATAGGGGGATGGTACGACCATAATACCCAACTTATGATGGATTACTTTAACCAATTGCTAACTAGCTCATCAGTTTCTGTGAGAAATAAGCATAAGTTATTAATGGGACCATGGGTACATGGAGGACACAGTACGGCAAAGGTTGGCACCACAATGCAAGGTCAATTAAGTTATTCGAATGCACAAAATAAGAATGATAGCATGGCCATGCAATTTTTTGATTTTTATCTCAGAAATATCAATAACAATTGGAATTCAGTGTCACCTTATACCTTGTATCAA
>JBIKPR010000116.1:0-4942 GCA_044357345.1 Bacteroidia bacterium | reverse complement strand
CAGCTTCAAAACTGCTCATTTCGAAAACACCCATAGGTCCGTTCCACAAAACAGTTTTAGAATTTGAAATTACTTCACAAAACAATTTACTGGCAAGAGGTCCAATGTCAAGGCCCATGTAATCATCTGCAATACTGTCGTTGTTAGAGATATTGGTATTGGCATCATTGGCAAAATTATCAGCAACTACACTGTCAACAGGTAAATACAAATTCACACCCTTAGACTTTGCTTTTTCAATTAATTCAAGTGCCAAAGGCAAACGGTCGTCTTCACACAAAGACTTTCCGATTTTCCCTCCTTGTGCTTTTGAAAAAGTATAAGCCATACCACCACCAATAATAATATTGTCGGCGATGTCCATTAAATTTTCAATAATTAATAATTTGTCAGACACCTTAGCACCACCTACGATAGCGGTGAACGGTCTCTCAGGATGCTTTACCACCTTTTCAGCATTTGCAATTTCATTGGCCATAACATAACCAAAGCATTTTTTACCTAAAAAGAATTGAGCGATAACGGCAGTTGAAGCATGCGCTCTGTGCGCAGTACCAAAAGCATCGTTAACGTAAAAACTACCGTATTTTGACAATTTCTCGGCAAATTCCACATCCCCTTTTTCTTCGTTTTTATAGAAACGTAAATTTTCAAGCAATAAAATTTCACCTGCTTTTAGATTGGTAGACAATTCAGCAGCAGAAGCACCGATGCAATCGTCGGCAAACAAAACTTTTGCACCACTTAGTTGTTCAATTCTTGAGACAATATGTTTTAAAGAGTATTTATCAGCAGGTCCTTCTTTTGGTCTACCTAAATGGCTCATTAAAATACAAGAACCACCATCATTCAATATTTTTTTAATGGTAGGAATGGCTGCAGCAATCCTTGAATCGTCGGTGATATTAAAATTAGAATCTAAGGGAACATTGAAGTCTACACGAATAAGAACTTTTTCGTCTTTAAAATTGAAATTGTCTACGGTTAACATTTTATTAAATTAAATTTTGAGTCAGCAAAAATAAGTCAAAATATTATTCTTTAATTTGCAAATATTAATTTCCATTCATTGGGCGCATCAATAGACCATATCAAACAACCGATTAACAAGGAACTAGAAGCTTTTGAAAAAACTTTTAGCAGCAGCATGAAAACCAATGTTCCTTTGTTAAACACGATAATGACCTATATTGTGAAGCGCAAAGGCAAGCAAATCAGACCTATGTTTGTTCTATTTTGTTCTAAATTGCATGGTGAAATAAATGAAAGAACCTATCGAGGTGCCAGTTTAATTGAACTTCTGCACACCGCAACCTTGGTGCACGATGATGTGGTTGATGGCAGTGACATGCGCAGAGGTTTTTTCAGCATTAACGCCTTATGGAAAAACAAGATTGCCGTATTGGTTGGTGATTTTTTATTGGCCAAAGGACTCTTGCTTTCAATAGACAACGACGATTTTGACATGTTAAAAATCGTTAGTGAAAGTGTTAAAAAAATGAGTGAAGGCGAATTGCTTCAATTAGAAAAAGCAAGACGTTTAGATATTACTGAGGAAGTTTATTACGACATCATCACTAAAAAAACCGCCTCATTGATCGCAAGTTGTTGTGCACTTGGAGCTGCTGCAGCCCATGGCAGCAAGGATGTGATAGAACAAATGCGCAAGTTTGGCGAATACACAGGGATTGCTTTCCAAATAAAAGACGATTTGTTTGACTATGGCGACAACAATGTAGGCAAACCAACAGGCCTGGACATCAAAGAGAAAAAAATGACTTTGCCTTTAATTTATGCCCTGAACAATTCGAGCAAAAAAGAAAAGCAAACCATTATCAATCTGATAAAAAACAAAAGTGACAAAAAGAAATCAGTTCACGAGGTGATAGATTTTGTGATGTCTAAAGGCGGATTTGAATATGCTCAAAAATGCATGAAAGAGTACCAATTAAAGGCCTCTGAGATTTTATTAACCATGCCCGACAATGCTTCAAGACAAAGCTTGCTTGAATTATTGGATTTTGTAATTGAACGCAAGAAATAATCCTTGGCATTTCTAAGCCCAAAACACAGCTAAAACCCTAACAATCAAATCAAAAGACAAATTTTTGATTTTTGAAATAATTTGATTTACCTATTCTAGAATAAAGTAAAAATGAGTAACTTTGCAGAAAAATTGAAGTATGCTCCAAAACTCGTATCTTAGCAATGCCGATGTCAACTATATTGACGATTTATACAAGCAATACCAAAGCGACAACCAATCGGTTGATTTCGGATGGCAAAAATTCTTTGAGGGATTTGATTTAGGTGCCGGGAAAAACATCCCTGGTTCTGCAGCTATAAGTGAAGATGCCATAAAAGAGATAAACGTACTCAATTTAATTAACGCTTATAGAACCCGTGGACATTTGTTTACCAAAACAAATCCTGTAAGGGAGCGACGCAAATATGTTCCTACTTTAGACCTTGCGAATTTTGGTTTATCCGACAAAGATTTGGATACAACCTTCAACGCTGGGCATGAATTGGGTATAGGTTCTTCTAAATTGAAAGACATTGTTTCGCATTTAAAAAGCACGTATTGCGAAAGCATTGGTGCAGAGTATTTACATATCGGCGATCCTGTTAAGATTGAATGGTTGAGGAAATTGATGGAAACCACCAAAAATCAACCAAATTTGAGCATTGAAGAGAAAAAACAATGCTTGAGCAAACTGAACCAAGCAACCGCATTTGAAAGTTTTTTACACACTAAATTTATTGGCCAAAAACGTTTCTCATTAGAAGGTTTGGAATGCCTTATTCCTGCCCTAGACAGTGTGATTCACTATGGTGCTGAATTGGGTGTAAATGAGTTTGTAATGGGCATGGCGCATCGTGGCAGATTGAATGTATTGGCTAATATTTTCAACAAAACCTATTCAGATATCTTCAGCGAATTTGAAGGAAAAGTATTTCAAGATGACCAATTTGAAGGTGATGTAAAATACCACTTAGGTTTTACAACGGTCGTAAACACGCCAAATGGCAAAGAAGTTAAATTAAAGCTTTCACCAAACCCTTCTCATTTAGAAGCTGTTAATCCTGTGGTTAAGGGCATGGTGCGCGCCAAACTCGACCATATTTACAACCACGACATCAACAAAGTTTGTCCAATATTAATCCATGGCGATGCGGCAATTTCTGGCCAAGGCATTGTATATGAAGTGATACAAATGAGCAATTTGGAAGCCAACAGAATTGGTGGAACAATGCACATTGTAACGAACAACCAAATTGGATTTACCACCAATTACACCGACAGTAGAACAAGTATCTATTGCACAGATGTAGCTAAAACCACCAATTGCCCAGTGTTCCACGTAAACGGCGATGATGTTGAAGCAGTGGTGCATACCATTAAAATGGCTATGGCTTACCGCAATGAATTCAATTGCGACGTGTTTATCGATTTATTAGGTTACAGAAAATATGGCCACAACGAGGGCGATGAGCCTCGTTTTACACAACCATTGTTGTATAAGATCATTTCTTCACACCCTAACCCAAGAGAAATCTACAAAGAGAAATTAATTTCCAGGGGTGAAATTGATGCTGAAATTGCGCGTGAGATGGAAGAACAATTCAAGCAATTGTTGCAGGTAACACTCGATGACGTTAAACAAAACAAAGCGCCAGAATCCAAATTGAAAATTGATGATCTTTGGAAAGATTATCATTTCCCAGTAAAAGAAGATTTTGAAAAATCGCCAAACACCTCGTTTGATGCCAAACGTTGGGCAGAATTGGCCAATAAGATCAACCAATTACCAGCAGATAATTTACCAATTAAAAAAGTTCAACAATTGTATGAGGGCAGAATTAAAATGATTGCCGACAACAAATTTGATTGGGCTATGGGTGAATTGATGGCGTATGCAACTTTATTGGATGAAGGCCATTCAGTAAGATTGGCTGGACAAGATTCTGAACGCGGAACCTTCAGTCACCGCCACGCCTTGGTTAAAAAAGAAGATTCAGAAGCAGAATACACCCCGCTTCAACATATAAGCGACAAACAAGGTCAGTTCTACATCTACAACTCTTTATTGAGCGAGTATGCTGAATTGGGCTTTGAATATGGATACAGCACCACGACGCCAAACCATTTAACCATCTGGGAAGCACAATTTGGTGACTTCGCCAATGGCGCACAAATAATGATTGACCAATTTATTGCCAGTGCGGGAACCAAATGGGGCCAATACAGCGGTTTGGTTTTATTATTGCCTCATGGCTATGAAGGCCAAGGTCCTGAGCACTCATCAGCCCGTTTAGAGCGCTTCTTGCAATTAAGCGCAAACAACAACATGCAAGTGGTTTATTGTTCAACACCAGGCAATTTATACCATGCACTCCGCAGACAATTAAAGCGCAACTTCAGAGTTCCTTTGGTGGTGATGACTCCAAAGAGTTTGTTGCGTCACCCATTGTGCGTGAGTAATGCGAGTGATTTTACCGAAGGTAAATTCCAAGAATTGATCAACGATAAAAATGCGGATGCCAAAAAAGTAAAACGCGTTTTATTCTGTACTGGTAAAATTTATTACGAATTGTTGGCTAAACAAGAAGCTGAAAAAAGAACAGATATTGCAATAGTAAGAATTGAACAATTATATCCATTGCCAGAAACACAAATGAAGGCTGTATTTGAGCAATACAAAAATGCTGAATTTGCATGGGTACAAGAAGAGCCTAGAAACATGGGAACATGGATGCACTTGGGTCGTTACGACTTCCCTGTAGCTTTAAAATACATTGGCAGAAAAAGTTCAGCCAGTCCAGCAACAGGATTCAAAAAGACCCACGACAAAGAACAAGAAGCCATTTTAAACGAAGCATTTGCTTAATTAGGGTTTGAAATTATTTTACAAACAATATGGCGGAACTGGAGAACCTA
>JBIKPR010000113.1:0-5115 GCA_044357345.1 Bacteroidia bacterium | reverse complement strand
CAATTCCAAGTGTTTACCATCGATGCCCGCAACCACGGACAGTCGCCACACAGTCCAGAAATGAGCTACAAATTAATGGCTGAGGATGTGTTTGAATTGGCCGATGATTTGGGTTTTAACACTTTTAACTTAATGGGACATAGCATGGGTGGCAAAACAGCCATGCTTTGCTCGTTAATGTCACCTGAGAGAATAAAACGACTAATGGTAGTAGACATTGCACCTAAAGGATATAAGCCCGGTCACGAAGCCTATTTCAAAGCCTTTGAGGACATTAATTGGTCACTCTTACAAAACCGAAAAGAAATAGATGAAGCCTTAATGGAATACGAAACAGATTCTGGGGTTCGTTTGTTTTTGGCCAAAAATATAGAGCGCAGAGATGAAGGTGGTTTTGCTGTTAAAAGCAATATCCATGCGATTAAAAATGCGTATCAAGGAATTATTGGTGACTTCCCGATTTCAGGGATGTATTCAGGCCAAACAATTTTTATATTGGGCGCGAATTCAAAATATTTAAAAGAAGACGACAAATCAAAGATCCAAGAACATTTTCCAAATGCAGAATATGTAAGTATACAAAATGCAGGACATTGGGTACACGCCGATAATCCTAAAGCATTCATGGAGGCTTTGAATTTATTTTTGAATTAAGAACGCTTGCATAAAGCGCTGAGTAACATTTTCGATATTAATCGACTTTTCAATAATTGCCAAAGACTTTTGGCCCATTGCAACCCGATCACTTTGAAACACCTTCTGAATGGCCAAGCATAAAGATTCCAAATCTGAATCTTTGAAATAAACACCATTTTCATTTTCATACACCAAATGCTTTTCAGTACCATCTGCAACAGAACAGATAATAGGCAAGCTATGGGCCATCGCTTCGTTGATGGACAAACCGCCCATGCCAGCGAGTACGTATACCGATGACTTCAAGAATTCAATGCTTTGGGCTTCCCCTTCATATATTGCACCTAGAAATTTGACTTGTTCTTCTAAGTGCATGTCAATACTCAGCTTTTTTAAAGTGGCTTCCTCTTCCCCATTTCCAAGAATGGCCAATTCTATATCGGGGTATTTATCTTTCAAAACATATACTGCTCGAATCAGCATGTCGACATTCTTCCATTTAACCAGTCTACCCACATGTATCAATCGATGAGGATTGGGTTTCAAATCAGGATATTTTGATTTCACCTGAGCAATGGAATGCTTTAAGTTTTCCGTATCAGGTGAATTTAAGGTAACGGTAATTTTAGATTTTGCTAAGCCGTAAGAGCTAAGGATATCAATTCCAATTTCCGTATAGGTTAAAGCATAATCGAACACAAAAGTATAAAGGCATTTTCTAAGATACTTGTGAAAGCGAAACAGCCAAACGCTATCGAACATTTTTTCTGTTTTTTGGCTATCAACACAGCGGTTTGAGAAGTCTTTTAAAGACTCATTAAAAAAAGGTACTGTAAAAGGAATTTCACGTCCGTAGAGCTTAACACCAGATTTTTTCAATTTCAAAGTTAGAAAAGGCATGAAAACAAAAGCGATGAAATAGGGCCAACCGGTTACGATAATATCTGGTTTCTCGCTTTTTACAACTTGGTAGAATCCTTTAAAGAAAGGTTTACCATACCAAGTTTTGTATTCTTGAAGCCGCAGCACCTTGAATTCAATACCCTCTTCGGTTTGGTGAACCCCACTTCCGATGGTTGCCCCTTTGCTACTGGGTGCTACAACACATACTTCAATATTGGGGTTGGCATTAATTTTATTTAATACCTTATTGAAATAATGCGGCAGACCACCGAATACAAAGAGAACCTTCATTGGGACAAAGGTAAGGAAATTGGGAAATAGTAAAAGTTAAGTCCAATATTATCCGAATAAATATTTAATGGATTGGGGGCATTGGACTATATTTGCAATTCTACATTTATTACGATGGGATACTGGAAAGACAAACTACCAACTTGGCTATTTGATTTTGTTGAAACAAAAAGAAAAAATTGGATTGGAAAGCCCCAATTAACCTACTCAGGCGAGGCAGAAGATTTAATCATTGAAAAGTTTACCAAGCATATCAAAAATGGATGTTATGTAGATGTGGGATGTTACCATCCAAAAGTCGGTTCAAACACGTTTAAATTATTTAAAAAAGGCTGGTCGGGTATTAATATTGACCCTAATCCAGAGACCATTCGTTTGTTTAATCAATACCGTCCAAATGACATCAATTTGAACATAGGTATTTCAGAAGTTGGAAGCAATTTGACGTATTATGAATTCAAAGAAAGTGCAGTTAGTACATTTTCCGAAGAATTCTATAAAATGAGATTAAAGCAAGGGGCTAAATTTGTGGGGTCAAAAAACATTCCTACCAAGACCTTAGCTGAAGTCTTTGACGAACAATTAAAAGGCAGAGATATCGATGTTTTGGACATTGATACAGAGGGTATAGATATTCAAGTATTAAAATCTAACAACTGGGAAAAATATAAACCAAATGTGATATTGGTTGAGGACCAAGATGAAGATGTTGAAAATTTAGAGAATTTAGAAACCTATAAATTCTTAAAACCTTTGGGCTATAAATTAATAGCCAAAACTATTTCCACTGCAATTTACACCAAGTATTAAAAAATGATTATTTCTAAACTCAAGGCAATTAAACAGAATTTGGAAATCAATTTATTTCCATTGGCTTATAAAAAGAAATATTTCGAAAGAATTGATTCCTTGAATTGGAAAAACATTAAGAATAGAAATATTGAAAATGAATTGCTATTGATTCAATACTTTCTTGACTCAGATTCTACTTTTATTGATGTGGGAGCAAATTTGGGACAATACATTTTTAAGGCAGAAGGCATAATTCCGAGAAGTAATATTTTCGCATTTGAACCTCATCCTGCTTTAAATAAAAGACTTTCCAAATTGTTTTCAGGTATCCAATTATCTCAAGATGCTTTATCTGATACGGAAGGCAATACGCAATTTAAAATTCCTTATTTTAATAACAGGGAAATACATACCAGAGGAACCTTAAAAACCGAACATATTGAGGTAGACGAGACCAATTCAGTCTTAATTGATGTGCACATTTCAACCCTAAATAAATTTTCTGAAACCAGTAAAATAGATAAAATTTCTGTGGTTAAAATCGATGTTGAAGGAGCTGAATTTGACGTCATTAATGGGGCCAATAAAATGATAGAAAAGTTTCAACCAGTTTTCATTATTGAAATTGAACAAAGGCACCATAAAACATCAATTTTGGACTTTATAATGAATTTGGAAAAGACAGGAGAATACACCTGTTGTTATTTTGACACAATAGAGCAAGAGTTAAAAACCGACATTAAGGACAAAAAGATTGAAGATATTCAGTCATTGGACAACCATGGTAAGAACCGTCTTTTCATTAACAATTTCATCTTTATTCCTCAAGCTAATGCAAGTGAAAAAATTGAAGAAATAAACAGAAAAATAAAAGAAGCAATAAACTAATTATTGCATCAATTCATTTGCGATTAAAACTTCTACCATTTGCTTAAATGTTAAGGTAGATCCCCAATTACACAAACGTTTTAACTTTGAGTTATCCCCTTGTAAAACGGTTACAGATTTCTTCAAAATAATATTTGAGTTAACTTTTACATAGTCTTTCCAATTGAGATTTAATTGCTCAAATGCAATGCTGACAAAATCCTCGATAGTGTGTAAACTTCCACTAGAAATAACAAAGACACCTGATTCTTCGACCTGTAAAATTGCATGGGCCGCTTTTACATAATCGGGCGCAAAGCCCCAATCAATTTTGGCAGACAAATCACCCAAAACCAATTCTGAAGCTTCCCCTTTTGAAATCTTAACAGCAGTTTCAATGATTTTTTTGGAAACAAATTTGGAACTCCTTCTAGGTGATTCGTGGTTGTAAAAAACACCAACAGAACAGAAGACACCTTTTTGACGGTATAAGTCACAATATTGCATTCCTAGCACTTTACTTACCCCATAGATTGAGACAGGGCAATAAGGTGTCTCTTCATTTTGAATCAAAGAACTTGTACCTCCAAAAATATGAGAAGAGGATGCATAAAACAGCTTGCAATCCAATTTGTGTTTAGCAATACACTCTAAAAAATTCAAAAGACCATTGGCGTTGACATCAATGGTCTCTTTATAAAACGTTAAATCATCGTATGACTTCTCAATGGAAGATTGGTGCAGTGCGGCCAAATAATAAACTTCATCAGGGAGTATGGCTTTAAAAACCTTCTCGCAATAGGCAAAGTCAGTAATTACCCCCTTGGCAATATCAAAAGACTCAAAATTTAAAGCAGCTGAATTTGAAATCCCAAAAACTTCATAATTGAGCGATTCTAGGGCTTGAGTTAAATAAAAACCATCTTGCCCTGAATGGCCAATAATGAGTGCTTTCTTTTTCAAGTTTACAGACTGTAGATTTCAATTTTTGGCAAAGGGAAAATCAATTTTCCACCCTTACTTAGAAACTCATTTTCTCTTACAATAATTCCATCTCTAAAGTGCCAAGGCAAAACCAATAAATAGTCAGGATTTTGTGCTTTAGCGTCTTTTTCAGAAATAATTGGGATTAAGGTATTCGGGGTAAACGAACCAAATTTATCTGGATTAACTTCAGCAATACAATGAATGTCAGCCTCAGTAATTTCACAATACTGCAACAAAACATTTCCTTTGGTGGAAGCTCCGTAACCAAATATTTTCTTGCCCTGAGATTTCAAATCGCTGATCAAATCCATTAATTCGGTTCTGTGTTTACTTACATTTTCAGAAAACGTTTTATAAATATCAAGACCTTGGTAACCGGCATTGTTTTCTGCTTCGATTGCTTTATTTAATTTGTCCGTTTGAATAGGCATACTAGAGATACTTTTAACGGCAGTAATTCTAAAACTTCCACCATTGATGTTGTTGAATTCGATATCCGCTATTTTAAAACCAATTTTGTCAAATATCCACTTAATTTGTTGGATGGCATAGTACTCTAAATGTTCATGACAAATGGTATCGTAAGACGTGGTATCGATCATGGCAGGTAAATAACTTTGTTCAAAAACCCAAACCCCA
>JBIKPR010000130.1:0-2942 GCA_044357345.1 Bacteroidia bacterium | reverse complement strand
TAGCAGAGGTTCTGCACCAGTATTTTCAATATTGAATGATGATTTGCCTGCTTCAAACCATTTTATTTCAATTCTTTTTATTTCAGAATCTTTTAATGCAAAGATGTTTTTACTTCTCCATCCATCTTTCTGTGTAAAAAACCTAGCATTTAAAAAGCCATTAAAGCCTGGAATGTGACAAACATAAGGTTCTTTTCCATTTTCCATCATAAAATAGGTTCCCATCTCATCACTTGTATTTCCACCTACATAAAAAACCTTTGAAATATTTCCATTTTCATATATTTCCACTTTAGTTCCATTAAGTGCTAAGTCTTTTCTTACAGGATTAATTTCGTGTTTTGAAACTGGCCTTTTAACCCGGATTTTTTTCAATCCATCAAATAAAATTTCTAATTGATAATTGCTTGCAACAAAGCTATCGTTAACTGTCCAATTGTCTTTTGCTGTTTTTGTTAAAAGTACATAATCTTTTGTGAATTTATTACTTAAAAATACTTTGTCAATCTTGTCTGTTGACTTAAACTCAAATTCTCGTTCGTCAGCAGTTAAGGTATTGCCATTGTTTCTTTTCAAGAAAAAAAATAAGAGTAATACGGTAATTATTGAAACCAATAAAATGACAGTTTTTTTATTCATGAATTTATCTAATTACAGATTTGACAACATTAACGCACAAATTGCTGCTGTTAACGGCTATAATTTGGAGCTTCTTTGGTTATTTTAATATCGTGAGGATGGCTTTCTTTAATACCGGCATTGCTAATTTTAACAAATTGTGCAGTTTGAAGATCTTCAATAGTTGCGGCTCCACAGTATCCCATTCCAGCGCGAAGGCCACCTACATATTGGTATAAAACTTCACCAACTTTTCCTTTGAAGGGAACAGTTCCCACGATTCCTTCAGGGACTAATTTGGAGATTTCTTCTTCCGCATCTTGGAAATAACGGTCTTTACTACCTTCTTTCATTGCTTCAATACTGCCCATACCTCTATATGACTTCACCATTCTACCTTCATATATACTTGTTTCACCAGGGCTTTCTTCTGTTCCTGCAAAAAGACTTCCTGCCATGATGGTGCTTGCTCCAGCAACAATAGCTTTAACCAAATCGCCACTATAACGAATGCCTCCATCTGCAATAATTGGCACGCCAGAGCCTTGTATAGCTGCTGCACTGTCCATAACAGCAGATAACTGAGGTACACCAATGCCAGCTATAATTCTGGTAGTGCAAATACTACCTGGACCAACGCCAACCTTAATGGCATCAGCACCTGCAGCAACCAATGCTTTTGCAGCATCACCTGTTGCAACATTACCAACAATGACCTCCAATTTAGGGAATGCTTTTTTAATTTTCTTTAATTCAGTTACAACACCTTTGGAATGTCCATGTGCGGTATCTAAAGTAATTACATCTACTTCTGCTTCAACCAAAGCTTGTACCCTTTCAAGTGTATCTGCGGTTATTCCAACAGCAGCTCCCACTAATAATCTTCCAAAATTATCTTTACAAGCTTTTGGATGGCTTTTTACTTTTTGAATATCCTTGTAGGTAATTAGGCCCATTAATTTGCCTTTCTTGTCTACGATTGGAAGTTTTTCAATTTTGTGCTTTTGTAAAATGGCCTCAGCTTTAATCAAATCTGTTCCAATTTCACTTGTAACCAAATTCTTAATGGTCATCACATCTTTGATTTTTTTACTTGTATTCTTCTCAAATCTTAAATCTCTGTTGGTGATGATACCAATTAAATGATGTTTTGCATCGATGATAGGTATTCCGCCAATATGGTTGTCCTTCATTAATTTAAGGGCATCTTTAAGGGTTCCTTCTCCTGTTAATGTGATAGGGTTTTGAATCATACCACTCTCACTTCTTTTAACTTTCACAACTTCTTTTGCTTGTTGGGCAATGGTCATGTTTTTGTGAATAATACCAATTCCACCCTCTCTTGCCATAGCGATTGCCATAGTGCTACCTGTTACGGTGTCCATAGCAGCAGAAATGATAGGAATATTTATGAAAATATTGCGTGTTAACTTGGTTCTAGTTACGACGTCTCTTGGCAAGATTTCGCTGTAACGAGGTAAAACAAGAACATCGTCAAAAGTCAGGCTGTCGCCTTTAATTTTGTTCGAGAAGTCAATTGGGGATTTTTTTGGACTAGCCATGCAAATAATTGTTATTGTTATTTGCGGTGCAAAAGTACTAAATTAAATCTAAAAGCGCAAGTAATAATAAGTGATGCTCAAATACAAAAAATAAATCCGCTTATTTTACAGTATTTGAGGCATCTAAGTTTTGGCAACCTACTTTTCTAACTTAACAGATATCAAACTAAATAATACCTTGTTTTTCCTAGAACTTATATGAATCATTTCATTTTCACTAACATTCATAAAGTCTGCATATGAATTTCTTCTCGCGATGGTGTTGTATTCTTTGAATAATTGCAAACTTGAGGCTTTGTTGTTTAAGAACATCTGACCGCCACTTGATTTTGTGAGGATGTACAATTTATCACCAGTGTACAAAGACGTATAATCTTTGTAAACATAAGCTGTTGTTTCAAAGTGGTGGAATATATAACCGAAGTTTTCAATTTCTCCTTCTGGACTTATTTTAAATGAAATAATATCACCATAAACATAATAAGTTACTGTATGTGTTGTTGTTCTGCCTTTCGAATCTGTTGTTGTATATGTAACTGTATATGTGTAATATTTCTGTCCAACTACAACCAATTCGTTGCTGTCGTTATAGTGGCAAGAACCAAGTCTAACATACATATGCAAGTAATCCGGCACTTCAGTTTTTCTAGTTTTCTTAGACTCTTTTTTGTCTTTGTTCGCACGTTTTTCTTTTTTTGCGTTAGACTTACTAGATTTAACCGTTGGTGGCTTTAAACTGTTAATTTCTTTTACCAAATCAAC
>JBIKPR010000129.1:0-2947 GCA_044357345.1 Bacteroidia bacterium | reverse complement strand
TATCATACGTTTTTCATCTAGTGCAATGTTTTCCGAGATTTTTTCGTTTACAATTTCTTCAACCTTTGCGATTTCTTCATCCGTCATTTTAGAGAAATGGCTAAAGTCAAAACGCAAATAGTCTGGTGTAACCAAACTTCCTTTTTGTGCCACATGGCTGCCCAATACTGTTTTTAATGCAGCGTGCAATAAATGCGTAGCACTGTGGTTGTAAGCTGTTAAATTCCTGTTATTTGAATTAACTAACACTTCAAATGTTTGCATATTGTCTTTCGGCAAATGCTTCACATAATGAATGATTAGGTCGTTTTCTTTTTGGGTATCTATAATTTCTATGGTTTCCCCGTTAACGATGCCTTTCATTACACCCGTGTCACCAACTTGACCTCCACTCTCTGCGTAAAAAGGCGTGATGTTAAAGACCAATTGAAATTGTTCTTTGTCTTTTACTTTAACAGTGCGGTATCTGGCAATTTTAACGCTAGCCTCGGTGAAATCATAACCAATGAATTCTTCATTGTCGTCGTCGGTCAAATAATTCCAGTCGCCTGTCTCTTTAACAGCATCTTTTCTACTGCGTTCTTTTTGCTCTTGCAACAAGGCTTCAAATCCAGCAATATCTACTTCAGCTTGGTTTTCTGAAGCAATAAGATTTGTTAAGTCAATAGGAAAACCGAAAGTATCGTATAATTCAAATGCAGTTTTTCCATCCACTACTTTGGTATTGCTTGCAAAGTGGGCGTTTATTTTATCCAAGCCATTTGATAAAGTTCTTAGAAATGTATTGCCTTCCTCTTGAATCACTTTGGCAATAAAGTCTTTTTGCATTTCCAATTCTGGAAATACAGATCCAAGTTCACGCGACAAAACAGGAAGTAGACGGTACATGAACGGTTCACGCATGCCCAAGTAGCTATACCCATAACGCAAAGCCCTTCTTAAAATACGTCTAATAACATAACCTGCTCCGCCATTTGATGGCAATTGACCATCTGCTATACAAAATGCAACTGCTCTTATATGGTCAGCTATAACTCTAAAAGCAATGTCTTTCTTTTCATCAGTTCCAGTATAGGTAAAACCTGTTATGGTTTCTAATTCTTTAATGATGGGTTGGAAAACATCGGTGTCGTAATTGGACTTTTTATCTTGCAACACACGCACCAAACGCTCAAAACCCATCCCGGTATCAACGTGTTGAGCAGGTAGCTTTTCCAAACTGCCATCTGCTTTGCGGTTAAACTCCATGAACACATTGTTCCATATTTCAATCACTTCAGGATGGTCATTGTTCACTAAATCTGCGCCTGGAATAGACTTTCTCTCTTCATCGCTGCGCATATCAACGTGAATTTCGCTACAAGGTCCACAGGGACCCGTATCACCCATTTCCCAGAAATTATCCTTTTTATTGCCTTTTAATATTCTATCCGGTTTGCAAAGTTTTGACCATAAGTCAAATGCTTCTTGGTCGAAAGCCAAACCTTCTTTTTCATCACCTTCAAAGACCGTAACATACAAACGGTCCTTATCTATTTTATATATGTCTGTTAGCAATTCCCAACTCCAAGCAATGGCTTCCTTTTTAAAGTAGTCGCCAAAACTCCAATTTCCCAACATTTCAAACATGGTGTGGTGGTAGTGGTCAACCCCAACTTCCTCTAAATCGTTGTGTTTTCCGCTAACACGTAAACATTTTTGAGTATCAGCAGCTCTATTGTATGGCGCTTTTTTGTTGCCAAGAAAATAGTCTTTGAACTGATTCATACCTGCATTGGTAAACATCAAGGTAGGATCATTTTTTACCACAATTGGCGCTGATGGAACAATGCTATGTTGCTTATTCTGAAAGAATTCTAAAAAAGTAAGTCTTATTTCTCTGGAAGAGTGCATATTAAATTGAAATATTCTATTATTTTTGACCGTTTGAAAATTGAAAGCGCGAAAATACAAAAAGCATTAGAGTAATACGCATGGCAAAGACCAAATATTTCTTCAACCCTAAAACTCTGAGTTATGAAAAATACAAACTCAGTAGGTGGATATTGCTTTTAAGAGGTATTGGTGTGTTTTCATTTTCTTTAATTTTGGGATTTGTAATCTTTTTAATTTTTTCAAAATTTGTAGATACACCAGACGAAAAAAAGGTTAAATCAGCAAATTCAGATTTGACTGCTGAGATTGATAACATGAATCAAAGGATTGCAGGTCTTGGAAACGAACTCAACCGCATACGCATAAAAGACAATACAGTTTATAGATCTATTTATGAGAGTGAACCAGTAAACGACAAGGTTTGGCAATTAAGTTACGAGAAGTCTGAAAAATTCAATGAACTGAGAAAGCTACCGAATTCTGAATTATTGCGGGAGCTGAATGAGCGCTTGCAGAAACTTCAAAAACAATTTGTTGCTCAAAATAAAAGTTTTGATCAATTGCTTTCCATGGCTCAAAATAAAAAAGAGTATTTGGCAAGAATTCCAGCAATTCAACCCGTTGCAAATAAAAAACTTGAACGTATAGGTTCTGGATTTGGATATAGAACAGATCCTTTTTACAGAACACAAAGATTTCACGCAGGAATTGATTTTACAGCACCAAGAGGTGTTGAAGTATACGCAACTGCCGACGGAACGATTGAATCTGTTAATACCGAAATATGGGGCTATGGGCAGCATATTATCATCAGTCACGGCAATGGATTTACAACGCTTTATGGACATCTAAGCAAATTCAAAGTAAAACGCGGCCAAAAAGTTATACGTGGTCAGTTAATTGGATTGGTAGGAAGTACCGGTAAATCAACCGCACCGCACTTGCATTACGAAGTACATAAAAATGGAGAGAAATTAAATCCAGCTTACTTCTTTTACAATGATTTAACCAATGAGGAGTATCAATTAATGCTTGAAAGAGCATCTTCACCTAATCAATCATTTGACTAATG
>JBIKPR010000079.1:0-10213 GCA_044357345.1 Bacteroidia bacterium | reverse complement strand
GCAAGTCCTTTACCTATTCCAGATGTCGCCCCAATTATTATAGCTTTTTTCATTCTTAATTTTGTCTGTTTGTTGTGTCGTCCTACAATGAGGCATAACTTACTTATATGAATGAAAAAACCATCCTTTATGTTACCAATTAGAAGATAAAGGATACTTTTAGTCTCTTTACAAATTAAAGTATTTATAGTCAGATAAACAAATCTTCGAATGAGACTCCTTTGGATGCTGTTGTTGCTGAAATAGGTATAAACTCATTTGGCTTGCTATATTTGGATACCTTAAACTTAGTTAAACAAAGCATTTAGAGAGGTGATTGTATGCAAATTGTATGCAAATGAAAAAAGGGTCTCAATCTTAAAACGACTGAAACCCTTTATTCTCTAAGTGGGAGCTACTGGGTTCGAACCAGTGACCCTCCCGCACTTATAGTTGCGGGATGCTCTAAACCAGCTGAGCTATACGTATTCTACTTTTCCATTTCTTAACATCTCTTTCACGTTTATAAGCAGATGCTTTATCAGTATATTCTTCAAAATATTTTAATTGCCAATCTCCTTTACCCCCCGTAAATCCTTTATGATTTGTATTATGTTTTCTAATCCTTTCTTGTAACACATCACAAGTATGACCTATGTAGTATTTGTCAAGCATGTTTGAATAAAGTATATAAAAATAACACATAACAATAAAGTTAAGCATTCTGTCAAAAAAATACAAATTGAATTTGGAGAGTTTTTAGAGCAAATGTGAGAATGAATGTGAGTGTGAGGACAAAAAAAACCTCAGTTGAATAATTAGTTTGATAAGCTAGAATATAGATTGCGCCCCCGTACCAGGGTTTTCCATTTCATTCCAAACACGGTACGGGGCAGCAAAAACAAAAAAGTCTTGATTGAGTTGAATTTAAAAACACAATGATTTATGATCAACTTTAGTGCTAGAGCGAATGTGAATGTGAGAATGAGTGTGAATAAAAAAAGAGAGTGATGTTTCCGCATCCGCTTTCACATTCACTCTCTTTTAGTGGGAGCTACTGGGTTCGAACCAGTGACCCTCTGCTTGTAAGGCAGATGCTCTGAACCAGCTGAGCTAAGCTCCCTTCTTTGCTACTTTGATCCAGTGTCCCTCCCGCACTAGTGCGGGATGCTCTGAACCAGCTGAGCTAAGCTCCCTTTTTCCTTTATAAAACTAATCAAGGTGGGATACCTTTTTTGTTTTTAGGGACTGCAAAAATAGATATAAATCGGACTTTTGCAAATTTAATTTTTAAAAAAATTAAAAAATTATTTTTTCGCTGATTTTGTGGGCGTTTTGGCCGTTTTCGCAGCAGGCTTTTTTGCTTTAGCTTTCGCTTTTGGTGCAGCAGAAGTTTCCTTTGCTGCAGATTTCGCTTTGGCTTTTGCCTTTGGTACTTTGGCTGCAGGCTCATCTTCAGCAGATGAAGAATTTAACTTAAGATATTTTTCATCTTTAATAACTGTAATGTCTGCATCGCTCCATAAATCTTCTATTCCGTAGAAGCCGCGTTTCTCATCCATGAATACATGCACTACGATATCGAAATAATCGAGCAATACCCATTCATTAAGTTCAGAACCTTCAACATGCCAAGCGCGTTCGCCAGCAAGTTTTTTAGTTTGCTCTTCAACACTATCAGCGATGGCACTAACTTGTTTGTCGCTGTTACCATGACAAACAATAAAGTAATCGGCCATAGAAGTTTTTAATTTTCTAAGGTCTAAAACTGTTATGTCGTTGGCTTTTTTTTCAAGCATGCCAATAATGATGGCATCTTTTAAATCAATTTTGGCGGATTTCTTTTTTGGCATTAACCTTGTAACTTTAATTGTATAGCTTTAGTTGTGTTTGCAAAAGTAAAACCAAATACCCAATTTATAGGTCAAAATATTATTTATTTTAATCAGGTGGATTCCACCAACACTTTTGCCATTGAATTAATGAAGCAAAACATGGCTCAAGATGGCACCGTGGTGGTAGCAGAATTTCAAGGTAAAGGCCGCGGACAAAGCAAGAATGTATGGATTAGCGAAGCCTTTGAAAACTTATTGTTTAGCATTGTTCTTAAACCTGTAACTAATTTCAATGCCGATCCGTTTATCCTCAATAAAACAATTGCCGTGAGCATACACTCTGTACTCAAATCACTTTTACCACAAAATACAGTGCACATTAAATGGCCCAATGATGTTTTAATTGAGCGTAGAAAAGTAGCTGGTATATTAATTGAAAACAATTTTATTGGCAATAGACTTAACTGGAGTATAGCAGGAATTGGGCTGAATGTCAACCAAAAACTAGAACACCTTTCAGATTTAAACGCCACTTCTTTGTGTGAAAAAACCGGAAACACTATAGACCGCACACATGTTTTAAAGCAGATTCTCGAAGAATTTGAACAGAATTACCTTTTCTTGCAAACTGGCAATAAAAATGAATTAAACAAACAATTTGACGAAGCACTGCTATCATACCAAGAAAGCTCAGAATTTAAGTCCCAAAATGGTACATTTGAAGCCGTGATAATGGGTTGCGATGGCGATGGCCGTTTGTTGCTAAAACACAGCGACGGAAGCATACAAGCCCATATTCACGGAAGCATAAAACAAACCATTCATGCATAGAGGAGTTATTGATATTGGAAACACACGCATCAAAGCGGCAGTATTCAGTTCGGAAGGCGAATTGATAAAAAAGCAATACTTCAATGATTTAAGCTTATGTTACCAATGGCTAAGGCAAGAAAACATCCACAGTGTTATTGTCTCTTCAGTGGCCCAAGGCTGCACCGAAGAAGTTGAAGGACTTAAAATCCACTCCTTAAGTTATTTATCAAAACTGCCATTTAAGAACCAATACCTAAGTAAGGACACCTTGGGGGTCGACCGTATTGCAGCACTCGCAGCAGCGGCCACTCAATTCCCAAATCAAGCATGTTTGATTTTCGACATTGGCACCTGCATGACCATCGATTTTCTAGACCCTGAATTGAATTATTATGGAGGAAACATTTCTCCTGGTATAGATATACGACTTAAAGCCATGCACCAAATGACCGGTAGATTGCCTTTGGTAGACTTAAGCGAAGCAGCTGGAGAAATGGGAAACAACACCAAGCAAGCTATGGCCAATGGCGTGCTTACAGGCATGAAACATGAAATTGATGGTTATATAGGAACATACATCGAAAAGTATCCAAATCTACAAATAATCCTCTGTGGAGGCGACCATGTCCATTTTGTTATCCCGTCTAAATACAAGATATTTGCGAACGAAAACTTTGTCCTTGAAGGTTTACACGCCCTGTTATTACTGAATGAAAAATAAAAAAAACGCAGTCATTTGTTTCTTCCTGATTTGTTTCAGCTCAACATATGCTCAAAACAACACCAGTTCACCATACTCAAGCCGAGGATTTGGCGAAATTGAGCAATACTCAAATGCATTTAGCCGTGCCTTAGGTGGAAGCAGCAATGGCATAAGAACCAGCAGAACCATTTCTCTATCAAATCCTGCCTCAGTAGGTGCCATGAAACAAGTTTCTTTGGATTTTGGTTTCAGAGCACAATACAGCAAGGTTTATACAGACAGCAGCGCAAGGACCAATTACAATGGCAACATCAGCTATTTCGGATTGTCCTTTCCAGTATATAAAAAGCAAGTTTTAAAAGACAGTTCTAGTAAGAAAAACGAAAATAAATTATACAAAGAATACAGAACCTTATGGGCCATTGCCTTTGGCATTACCCCTTATTCAAGTATAAATGTTTCTTACTACAAAATTCAAGAAACCAGCTACGGTCAATTGGGAAATTACTATTCAAAACGAGGTGGATTAAGCCGCTTGTACTTTATCAATGCGGTAAATTTGACCCCGAATTTATCCATAGGATTAAATAGCTCATTTTTGTTTGGGCAAAGCAGATCAACCGAGACCTATTACCTCTTCGACACTGGAAAATCGCGCGCAACCTATTACGACAAGAACACCCAATTAAATGGATTTAAATTCGATTTGGGCCTGCAAGGTGAGCGCAACCGCGATACCATTGTGCGCCGAGATTCAGTATTAGAAGGTGGCAAAATGATTTATAAAACCAGCCGTTATCCGGTTCGTTTTGTATACGGGGCCACCATTAGCAACCAAGCAAATATCCGTTTCAATGAATACAGACAAGTATTGAACATCAGCAATTACTATACAACTGCAGCAAAAGACACAGTCTTAAATGAGAACAATTTGAAGGGGAAAACCAATTTACCTATGAGCATATCTGCTGGATTCAGCGTTACTTTTAACAAGCTATGGATGGTGGCTGCAGATTACCGAACCGATATGTGGTCTAAGATGGACAAAAACTTATTCGAGGATGCTTTTGGAAACAGTTCTCAAATTAGTGTGGGCTTTGCATACAGACCCGACCCTGATGTTGACTTTTCTGAAAGTGTTAAAGCCAAAGGCAAACGCAAAGCCAGAATTGAATACCGTTTTGGTTTTAGGATGTTGAACACTGGTTATTTGTTTGAAGATAATAAAGGTCAAATTACTCCTCTAAAAGAATACGGAATTAGTTTCGGCTTTGGAGTTCCTAAAACAAGAACAGATGTGGATGGTAGAAATAAAATCTTGTTAAAATCATTGTTCAATTTCACGGCAGAATACATACACCGCGGCAATACTTTAAATGGCATGTTGGCTGAAAATGTATTCCGATTAACCATTGGTTTTACTTTGGCAGACAATTGGTTTAAGCAAAGAAAATTCTATTAAGACATTCTGTGATTTTTAAATAAAACCCGTTTAATTAACACAAGAATTTAACACAGCGTTTCACACATGCTCAAAGTACTGCCTCTCACCATAGTGATTATAATGCTTAGTTCATGTGGCGACTATGCCTCTAAAAATGTAGCCAAAATGCTGAAAGCAGACACCATGCTGTTTACTCAGGAAGGCCGCAATGTTACCATCAATTACAACGATTCAGGCAGATTAAAAGCCAAGATATTTGCCAAGCAATTGATTGGATACAAAAAGGATGGCAACGACATTGTGCGCATGCCAAAAGGCGTGACTGGCAATTTTTACAACGACGAAGGCAAGGTAGAAAGTTATTTGAGTGCTGAAAAAGGCATTTCATATCAAACCCAAAAAATCACTGAAGTGAGTCAAAATGTTGTGGTAATGAACAACAAAGGAGAAAAGCTCAACACCGAAAAATTAATTTGGGACCAAAAGAAACAAATTATTTACACAGATAAATTTGTTCGTATTACCACTAAAAATGAAATCTTAACAGGTGAAGGCATGGAGAGCAAACAAGATTTCAGTGATTGGGTGATTAAAAAACCTAGAGGTGTTATCAGTATTCAGGATTCAACAAAAAAAGACAAATAATGGACAAAAAATCCTTGGTTAGCAAACAGGTAGTTATAGTATTGTATTTAATGGCAGCGGCTATTTCGTGCATAGAAGCAACCGTTCAATTTAAATTAGGTGGCTTTAGTAATTGGAAATTTTACTTGGTTGTAGTGGTCTTCCTATTCTCAGTCACTATGTATTTTATCAAGAAAAAACAACGCCTCTTGGAGAAAAAGTGATTTCAAAGTAAGCGCTAAAATGAAATTGTTTTTATTCCCGATTGACTAAACCACACAAATTCGGCTTATGTTTGTTTTATAAATAGGAATTTACTTGGCGAATGCAGAGAACGATTTTAATACCCTTACTGTTTTTTTCCCTAAATGGTGTTTTGGCCCAAAACAGCTGCTTGGTCAACTTGTGGTCGAATGGCAATTTTGAAAAGCCAAGCAATTCTTGTTTAAAAGTCAATCCGCTCAACAATATAAGCAATCCTGCCCCATTTACTGGCAACACTGTATTCAGATGGCGCGCCAACAAGCCTTTTCAACCCTTATACCTCGATGAGGTAAAAACCGACAAAACCTTGGGCACTCAATATGGCCATTATTTGTACGTAGACCCACGCAACAAAAATGCTTGGGATTATGAGTTTTATCAATCCATCCAAGTAGAAAAGAACACCACTTATACCTTTTCAATGTGGTATTGTTCTATGAACAAACCGACTTTGGCTCCGGCTCAAATTCGTTTAAAAATAAACAATGATATACTGACAACTTTAACCATTAGCAACACACCATTTGTGTGGAAAGAGATAAAGGTAACTTGGAATTCAGGAAACAGCACGACTGCTATTGCTAGATTCGAAACATTCTCATCGACCATTATGGGTTACGATTTTGCCATTGATGACATTTATTTTGGAGAAGGCAAACTGCTTGCAGATGCTGGAAGAGATACTGTGCTATGTGAAGGCGAGCAAGTTAAACTTGGTGGTGGTATTCCTGGAAACTTAGGTGTAATTTGCAATTCAGGATATGTATACGAATGGCAGCCCTCCAATTTCATTTCAGGGAGCAACAAAACAGGCAATCCACTTAGTTTGCCATTAAACAATTCCCGTGCGTTTTATTTAAAAATCATCGACAATGACAGCAACATTTGTATAGATACTGTTGAGGTTGAGATAAAATTTAAACAGAAAAAACACTTAGACGTGTTTAGAGACACGCAAGTTTGTTTGCCCATTGCACACCAATTAAGCTTGAGCTCCAAATATCAAATTATTAAATGGGATGACGGCAGTAAAGCATATTCCCGCACACTTAAAGACACCGGTTTGTATTGGATAAATTTCCAAGCCCAATGCATTGAATACTCAGATTCCATACGTTTGAGTGCTTACCCAGCGTTAAAGCAAGTAAAAGTAAACGACACCATTGTTTGTACCCAAAACGGCGCTTTATACAACTTGACTACATACAACCCAGTTGCAAATTTCACTTGGGGCGATACGGGTAAATTCAAGATTCGACTTTTTACCAAGCCAGGTATTCACAGCTTTAGTTTCAGCGACCAATGCAAAACCATTTCAGACACGTTTGAAATTAAATTTTACAACGAAAGCTTTGATGTCTTGCCCGATAAAATGAATATCTGCAACAATGCATCAAAGTCTATTCTTATTCCTTACACCTACCGAACCATTTTATGGAATGATGGAGACAGCAGCCATATAAAATGGTTTAAGACCAAGGGCATATATACTGTAAGCTATAATATTTGTTCATTAAAAACGGACAGTATTGAAATTGATTATTTTAACACAAAGCCAATATACATTGGACAAGACGACAGCATTTGTTATTTTGAGCGGTTTCTAATTCAAGGGCCCATTGCCAATAACTATTTATGGAATACTGGCGAAATCACTCAAAGTATTGTTGTTAAAACACCAGGGAAATACACATTGAGTATTCAAGACAGCAACACCTGTGAGGTAAGCGACACCATAGAATTGCATCAAAAAAACGGTGATTTCATTTTTTGGATTCCTACTGCCTTTACGCCAAATGACGATGGAATGAACGAGCGTTTCCCTGATAACAGTTTGAAGTTTGATGCAGAAATAAAAATCTATTCGCGTTGGGGAGAATTAATTTGGCAATCAGAAACCAACGAAACCTGGGATGGCAAATTAAGCAATGGGGAAACTTGTAGTGAGAATCTACTGATGTATTACATCAAATACAGGGATTGCCAAAAAATAATGCGTGTAAAGACAGGCACTTTCTACATTTTAAAATAATTATTGGGCTCGTAAATGCCTGCCCTTCCATTTGATCTTAAAGAATTTGCCGTACATTAGAACCATGGGCAAATAAAATTGATATAAAGGCATGCAAAGAATAGACAGATAGTTTAATTTCAAGACCTCGCCCAAGCGTTTGGCAAATGCGAGTTCTGACACGTAAAGCAAAAGGAACAAAATCCAAGGTGTGCTGCTTCCCCAATAAAAACAGTTAATTACCATAAAGAAAAGCAGTGCCCAATAAGTCAAGAATTTCAATCCCATTAACGCAAACAAGTACTTGTTGTAAGGGAAAATATAATGCTTGCGCTTACTGGCCCAACGGGCTCTTTGATTGAAAAAATTGCTTAAATTTTGTTCAGGTGCCGTTTCCACCACGCCGTCAGGGTGAATGGCATATTGACAAGCAGAAGCGTTGAAATTAAAAAAGGCATGCATTAAAAAGTCGTCATCACCAGAACTTAAATGTTTGTAATTTTCGTAGCCTTTCAATTTAAAAAAAACATCCTTTCGAAACATCAAATTAGCCCCATTGCATGTAGCAGGTTTGCTTGAATTCAACATCACGGCACTAATGCCTACAAGAGCAGCAGATTCAGCGGCTTGCAAGTTTTGAAATAAACCCTTAGCGGGTGTAAGATTAACCAATCCGCAGAGCATATTTAAATTTTCAGCCTGAAATGTATTGCCCATATAAGCGAGAGTATTGGGTTTTACAACACAGTCGGCATCTATGGTGTAAATAATGTTATACTTGGCTGCGTCAATCCCCGTTTGCAAGGCGGCCTTTTTGCCGATGCCATTTGAATGCAGTAATTTAAGGGGCAAACGGTTTTCAAACTGGGCAAGAACAGTTTCACTTTGGTCTTCAGAACCATCGTTTATTAAAAGTATCTCAAACGGAAATGAAACTTTATTTTGTTGAACAAAGGCCACTAAACAATTTTCTAAATACAAGGCTTCATTCCTAAAGGGGATTATAACAGAAACACCTTCAGTATATGGATTGATTGGTTCAGATGAAACTTGTGGTTTAAATCTAGATGCACACCAAAACATAAATGCAGCGTAAATGAGCACTATCAATGCGAGTAAGACAAATGCAAGCAAAAACATTCCGATAATAACGCCCATTACTTTTTCAGTTTCAGAGACAAAAGAACACCTGCGCCAATGAGCATTGGGATGAGAATATTGAAAACATAAATGACCATCCCTGGCATGAAATCAAAATTATTACTGGAATCGAATGATCCAGAAAACACCAAAGCCGGCACGCTGATTCGTATGGCCAAATCGGTTAATATAAAACTTGGAGAAACCGTTTGCAGAAAAAAGATGCAAGATACCGAGCACATTAAAAACAAGAGATTGTTTTCATGTCCAACATGAAAATATTGAGCCATCAAAGCATAGGGCAAAACAAAAAGCAAATAACGCAAGCTAGAAAAACCGATTAGTCTCAGGCGGTCTCTTCGTTTTAAAAGCCCTAAGGCCTCTCGAATGCTTGTAAAAAAAGCTGTATTTTTTAGTGGAACAAATTGAGGCATGTACAGATAACCTAGCACCAAAAGCCCAATAAAGGCTGTTAATGAGAGGATAAAAAACAAAGGAACTTCAATGGGTTTTAAATAAAAAAATACCAATGCCCCAAAGAATAAAGTCACCAGCAACTGGGTAAAACTACCCGCAATGGATAAGATGCCTGCATTGATTTTATTTTCATCGCGCACATAAGCCAAGCGGCCTAAAAACTCACCGGTTCTAAAAGGTAAGAGTTGAGAAACTGCCATACCTGAAAGCACCGATTTACATGCAACTTTAAAAGATTGCAGTTCTATTTTACAAATTAAGTATTGCCATTTTCGGATTTCAAGTGACCAGTTGAGCAAAGAAAAAACAATTAATACAAGATACCAATACCAAGGCAGAGCAGTAAATTGCAGAAAGAAAAACTCGAAGGAAACACCTGCATTTTTGTAAAACTTTTTGTAGAGAATTAAGGCAATAAGAAATGGCACCAACCATTTTATAAGCTTGAAAACAGATTGCCAATTGACATTTTTATGTATCTTTGTCTTGTGTTGCAACGATTGGAATTAGAGGATTTTGACCGAATTGTTTTGGGTATAGACCCAGGTACAAATATAATGGGTTATGGTGTAGTTGGCTTAAAAGGGAAAGAATTTTCTTTAATCAGCATTGGCATTATCCGTTTGGATAAGTTGGAAGACCATGCCATCAAACTCAAACACATCTTCGAACGTGTAACAGGATTGATTGACAGTTATAAACCCGATGAATTGGCCATTGAAGCACCATTTTACGGCAAAAATGTGCAGTCGATGTTAAAACTTGGACGTGCTCAAGGTGTTGCAATTGCCGCCGCTTTGATGCGTGAGATGCCGATTTACGAATACCAACCAAGAAAAATAAAATTGAGTATTACAGGTTCTGGAAATTCCAGTAAAGAAGCTGTGGCAGAAATGTTGCAAAGACTCTTAAAATTTGACGAC
>JBIKPR010000002.1:0-95843 GCA_044357345.1 Bacteroidia bacterium | reverse complement strand
CAACGCGGTGGGCATTAGCTATAACGTTTTGCAGCTACAAGAAGTTGGCGATTTCGGAGACGAAAACTGTCTGCCAGCACTGAACTTGATACGAAGCACAAAGCTTCAATTAACCACTGAACCGCCAATTTCTTGTAGGTGCTGTTATGGGCTGGTTTTCTTGTCTAACTCGCAAAAATAAAGTTAAAAAACGGTCAAACTCACATGCTTATAAAGTTCGACCGCTTAAATAATACCTTGTTTGAAAGAGTCTTATTTGTCCTTGTCGTATTTGTATTTTGCGAAAGAAGGAATAAAAATTACTGCGAAACCTGCAAGGCCAAGAACGAGTAAAATTGAAGCGCCTGGCCAATGTTGAATTTTAAAAAGCCCCCCTAGCAGTGTCAAACTAGAAAATAATGCTCCTGAAATAAATACTAAATTTTTCATTTTCTTTTAATTTAAATTTTGTTCCTACTCATTTGGCTTTTCGGAATTCGCCCTGTTTTTTATAGTGGGATCTGTCTCCACTTTGTTTAGCAACATTACAAAATAATTTTTAATAACTATCAAAGTTGTTCTTTGGCGGCCTTCTTGTCTGCCGTTGAACGTTTGATTGTCGTCTTTTAAACTTGCCCATAACGTTTTGCAGATTGGCGATGGGCGGGCTTTTTAGCACAGAAGTTTGTTCGGAGAACTGAACTTTCGGCTTCCACAAAACTGTCAAGCGGAGACGAAACCCCGCCTATTGCCAATGTGCTGTTACCTGCTGGTTTTTCTTTATAGGTCGGGAAATTCATATACAATTTTAAGTCGTTGTTGTCCTTGCGAATTTGTGTATTCTTCTTTTCTCTCTGTCGGTTTAGGACATAATTTTTTTTCTAACCACATTGGTAAAATTAAGGTCGGTATAACTAATGATATCATTATAATAACATTTGACCAGTTTGTCGTTGCACCGTCACTCGTGAAGATTATAGCAATAAAACCAATAATGGCAAAAGCTGAAAATGCTGTCACCCAAATATAATACTTGACTAACATTTTAGCTACCGCATAAATTAAAAGTCCATACCAAAGCACGATACCAATTGTCGGTGTTGCCCAAAAGAAAATTAATGCGGTCAAAACGAGTAACCCAAGCAAAACATAATTCCATTTTCCATACTTCTCAATTGTCTGCTGTGAAGGAAGATTTTTAAGAATGTCAGCCACGTCTTTTGAATACTTATATTTTTCTTTAAGTATTTCAAATGTCTCTTGTTTAGAAGTCCCTTGTTTTAAAAGTTGTCGGGCTTCGTTCCTTATTTCCTTTGTATTTAATTTTTCGTCTGCCATATTTTATTGTTTATGTTGTCGTGTTTGTGGGGTCTGCTAAACTTGCAGGTAACTTACTTATATGGATAAAAAAACCATCCTTTATCTTACCTACTAGAAGATAAAGGATACTTTTAGTCTCCTTACAAATTACAATCTTTATCATCAGATATCCAAATCATCGAAAGGACTTTTTATATTTTGAATACTTTTGGTACTAACATGGGTATAGATCTCCGTTGTCTTACTGCTACTATGACCCAACAAAGCTTGAATATACCTTAAATCTGTGCCCGATTCGAGTAAATGCGTGGCATAACTGTGTCGCAGCCAATGCAAAGTTGCAGGTTTCTTAATATTACTTTTAACAAGTGCCTGCTTCATAACGCTCGCCAAACTCTTTTCGTTATAAGGTGTGTTTACTTGCTGGCCTTCAAATAACCAATAGGCTGGTTTATACATTTTATAATAGGCACGTAACATGTTTAATGTCTTTTCTGACAATGGCACAATTCTATCCTTCTTTCCTTTAGATTGCCTAATTATTAAAACATTGCGATTTGAATCTACATCTGTCAATTTCAAGTTTAAAACTTCACCTCTCCTCAAACCACAACTGTATATCAAACTCAACATACTTCTGTGCTTTGTATTCGACAATCCCTGTATAAGTGCTTGTACCTCTGCTTTACTTAACACATTTGGAAGGGATTTTTCTCCTCTTGGACGGTGAATAATATCCGGATTAAGTGATTTGCCTTCTATGGTCTTGAAGAATAATTTAATGCCATTTACCATTTGATTCTGATATGAAGACGACAATTTATTTTGCAAAATATATGCATTGTTGAAATGAATAATATCGGCATTACTAATTTCAAACAAAGTTTTTTCTCTGAAAAACAATAAAAAATTTGCAGTGCATTTAGATAAACCGAAATGGTATTGTTGCTGTAGCGTTTGGATTGCATCCATAGCTTAAAATCATTCAGAGCTTGTCTGCCCAACTCTGGCAAAACCGCATTTGGATACCTCAACAATGCGCGGTTTTCTGAATTGTCAGGAACATGCCAGTATCTTCCACCAGCATCCCATATTATCCCATCAATCGTTTTAATAAATTGAATCATTCCCACATTGTATGGGAACTCGATTTTAATGCGCTTTTCGCCTTTTTTGCGACACAAAGTGATACGCATCTGTTCAAAAAATTGACCTTCCATTGGTTTATAAGTTTCACACTAAGATAATAAATTCCTTCTAAAACACAAATTCAGCCCAAGCATTAAACAGCCTCTTCCATAGCATCCAAACTCTCTCTATCCACAATTGGTAAGCGACGCATTTTTTGAATTTCTATTACGAAGTAATTAATGATGATGAAATATTTGAATCCTTTTAGATTTGACCTTGTTGTTGTCTAAATAGATTGCTGCCAATGCACTGGTGTTGGCCTTCATGGCGGTTTCGGAACCCCGAAACTTTCAATCCACTAGAAACTTAGTTGAAAGCACACACTATCCCAAACCGAAAACCAGCCGAGATGCTAAGCCCGTGCTAGCGAATGACAGCATGAAGTTTTCTAGTCATTTTGTATGGATTGTTTTTTGCTCATTAATTTTCAATAAGAATTCAGCAATTCGTTGTGTCTCAATACTTGAAAATGTCGGTTTAAAATAGTTTATGTAGCCAAGAAGTTCATTCAAAGTCAAAATCTTTACGTATTGAAACTCTTCTTTTGGTTTTGTAGTAGTCAACACAATGAGGTTTTTAATTGAAATTTTTTTGTCGCCCCAATGATGTTTTTCCAACCGAAGATGAGAATTTCTCATTTCATTGTTAAGCAATTTAAATAAGACAAAGCTGGTTCTCTTGATTTGCTGTACTGGTGAACGTAAACTTAAATTTTCTAATGACTTTTCGCTCCAATTCTTCGTCTCTATAAGGAATATACCTGATGGTGCCACAAGCAAATGATCTATTTGAATTGATTTAATGTATTCATTCTCTTGTCTGTTGTAAATCGCAGGTGAGAAACTAACTTCAAAGTCGTTAATTAGAAAATATTCGTCCGATAGAACTTCTAATGTCTTAACTACTTTCTGTTCGCCCAATGCACCATAAATGAAACTACTTAAATTGTCAATTACTGATTTCTTTCTTTCAATTTCCGATAAAGATGCATTGGAACTTTGCTCTACAGCTAAATTAAATTGTGAAGATATAAATTGATAGCGATTGTTCTTGTATTCGCGATTGTCAAGAAGCTTGTTAATTGATTTTTTTACTTCTACATCAAATTTTCTTTCTTTATCCCTGAGTTGTCTTTTGCAATTCCATTGTTTAATTTTCTTTATTAGAATTTTAAATAAGCTTGTTGAGGTACTGTTTGTCGAAATATTCAGTTGCCGTTTCAGTTTGTCAATTTCGCTTGACAATACATTTTCTGATTGCTGTTTTTGCATCTCTATTGTTACTTCTAATTGCTGCAATTCTGTCTTAAGTAAGACTTTCTCTTGCTCAATCAAGTTTTCATGATGAGTAATCAGTTGCTGTTTTAAAGTTGAGAATGAATTTTGAAAATCAATAACTTCTTTTAAAGATTTAAAGTCATTAATGTTATTATCTTCTAGATGAGACCTTAATGTCGAAAGAGAACCAATTATGTTAAATATCTTGCTCATTCAGCCTGGTAATTGTTAATGGTTAGTTGTCTTAGTTATTGCCTGTAAATTACTTATACGTCTAAAATCCTCTCCCTGTCTTTCCCTTCGCAAGTTCAAGCATACTTTTAGTCTCCTTACAAATTAACCTATATTGTGTTTATTGTCGAAGTCTTCCAACGTTATCTTGTATGAATTGTTATCTATGGCTTACCTCTCACTCCATTTGCTTTCTAAACCCATAAAATCTTCTAAGTGATATACTGAGTCTGAATAAGCAAATAGAATCGTTCTATCATCTACAATAGTATATTTCTTTCTTTTTTCAACTGACAATTTTTGAATTTCAGGAAAGTACTTAAGTGGAACAATGATTATACGGCCATCCTCAAACTTCAGAGAAATTTTACCAGCTATGTCGAAGCTTAATTTTTCAATACAAATTTTGGTTTTTTTGAGTATCGTTGTCATTTATTTTAACTTTAATGTTGTAATTTTTTTTCCGTTTTTTACCTTGTTAAAAGAGTCAATCAGAATTATTTGATTATCTTGAATTAATTTTATTGCTTGATTCAATTCTTTATCACTAAGTGTACCTTTTTCTGCTACTTTTAGTGTCTCCAACCAGATTTTTGCAGAACGTTGTCTAGTTCCTTTCTCTTTAACAACATGCAAATGAGGTGGCTCTTATAGAGCATCATATGCGACAATAAAAAAGGTCAAAAATTTATAAATAGCTATTTTAGGCATATTAAAATGTAATGATTTTATTTATATTCTTTAAGTGCCATGAATGGTTAATTATAGCCTACTTATATGCCCAAAAAAATCAGCCTTTATTTTACAAATTGGAATATAAAGGATACTTTTAGTCTTATTACAAATTTAAATTTTTATCGTCAGATATCCAAATCATAAAATGGACTTTTTATATTTTGAATGTTTAAATAATAAACACCTTCTAAAACACAAATTCAGCCCGAAAATTAAACCGCCTCTTCCATAGCATCCAAACTCTCACGGTCCAGCATCGGCAAGCGACGCATCTTTTGGATTTCAATACAGATAAAATCATACTCCTCTACCACCCTGCCATATAGTTTGTAAACACCCTTACCGGTAAACGGATATTGTATGGCACTTTGAGGGAAATGCACCGTATCTATCCAGTTGCCTTCCTCATCTATAAAGGTACCGAAATACATGCGTTCCCCATTCACCGTTCTGGCGTATTTTACCGTTACCAATTCTGCCACCAACAAGACATACTTCCAAATATGATTTTTTAAGTCACGCGCCAATACCCCCTTGGGCGCTTCTTCTTTTAACAATTGAAAAGCTGAACTAAACGAAAACCCAAACAACTCAATTTCCTCAAACGCTGCATCCACTCTACTGTGGTATAGTGTAGGCATTTTCCATTTCGGTGTTACTTTCTCAAACAAGGAACGGTTTAATTCCGGTTTCTTACTTGGCTGCAATAAAGCATGGGCCTCCCACAACAACTCCATTTTTAAACGCCCGGTAAACGATAAAGTGTTGGCGCGAATCAACAAACGCAAAGTTTCTATGCCCATAGGCACACGCTTAATCAAATCGTTCATGCTTGTAAATTTTCCATTGCGCTCGCGTTCCAATAAAACATCCAAAACTATTTGAGAATCCAAACTGTCAATAAAACCCAAACCGAGTACAATTTCCTTGCCTTCTATCCTGCACATCACCGCACTTCGGTTCACACAGGGATGCTTTATACTGGCGCCCAACATCCGTGCCTCATGTAGGTATAAATCTTTTCTATAAAATCCTCCTCCATTATTGAGCGTTGCCGTAAGATACTCCAATGGGTAGTACGCTTTTAAAAAAAGCGCCTGATAACTCTCCACGGCATAACTCGCCGAATGGCCTTTTGAGAAAGCAAAGCTGGCAAAACTCTCCACCTGCATCCAAATGTCTTGCACCACTTTTTCTGAATAGCCTTTGGCCCTGCAATTTTTAATGAAATTTTCTTTCACCCTCGAAAATTCATCGCGTTTCTTAAACTTCCACGACATGCCCCTGCGCAGGTAGTCGGCTTCGGCCAAACTTAAGCCCGCAAAAAAATGCGCCACTTTGATTACGTCTTCTTGATACACCATTACCCCGTAAGTCTCCGTCAACAAATCGTACAACTCGGGCAAAGCAGCCCTGGCCTTATCGCGAAGTGCGGGGTCGCGAAAACGAACAATGTATTCGCGCATCATACCGCTTCTAGCAACACCGGGACGGATAATTGAACTGGCTGCAACCAAACGCAAATAATCGTCGGCCTTTAACTTGGTCAACAACATACGCATAGCGGGCGACTCTACATAAAAACAGCCTATGGTATTGCCTGTGCGCAACAAGACTTTCACTTTTTCGTCTTCCTTAAAGCGCTTGATGTCGTGCACATCGATGTCTATGTTTTGGTTCTCTTTTACCAAACCCAAGGTGTCTTTAATTTTCCCTAAACCACGTTGACTTAATATATCAAATTTGTACAAACCAATATCTTCTGCTTCCAACATACTGAATTGTGTACACGGAAAACCCTTGGGTGGCATATTGGTGGCGGAGTAGGCATAGATAGGCGCTTCCGAAATAATAATGCCACTTGAATGTATGCTCATGTGCGAAGGAAAACCTTTTATAAACGCACTGTACTTTATCACCATGCGCCCAATATCATCGGTGTCTTCCAACTTTTTTATGTGTTGTAATTTGTCGATTTCATCGGGGGGCAAACCAAATACTTTCCCCAATTCACGCAATACCGCATCGTCTTGAAACGTATTGTAAGCGCCCAATAAAGCGGTGCGTTCGTAACCAAAACGATTAAACATATATTGGGTAATGTCATCGCGGTCGGTCCACGAAAAGTCCATATCAAAATCGGGCGCATTGCTGCGGTACAAATTGATAAAACGCTCGAAATACAAATCGAGTTCAATAGGATCCACATCGGTTATGCGCAGCAAATACGCTAGGATGCTGTTGGCCCCACTGCCGCGACCGACATAGTAATAATTCTTATGTCTTGCGTAATTGATAATGTCCCAATTAATCAAAAAGTATGAGGCAAAATTCAACTGCTCTATCACCTGCAATTCTTTTTCCATGCGCTGCATCACCGTTTCATCCACCTGCGGATAACGGTAAGGCAAACCCTTTAAACATTCGGAACGCAAAAGCGCCATATCGCCTTCTGCAGAACCGGTGTAATGCTTTAAATTTTTATTGCTCAATTTCCCGTAATCAAAATGAATGCTGCACGAATTCAATATCCATTCGGTGTTCGAAAGTATTTCAGGCCAATCTACAAAAGCGGTGTAAATTTCATAAGCCGTAACAAGTGTATCAAAGCCATTTGACTGCTCAGACTTCGGCAATTTACTCAAGAGCATATTGCAGTCAATTGCCCGCAATAAGCGGTGGGCATTGAATTCTTTTTTATTGCTGTAAGTAACAGTTTGCAAGACCACCATTTTGTGTTTTAAATGTCGGTATTTAGACAATTGCAAACGCTTAATTTCTTGCAAAGACACGCCGATAAATTCATTTTCTTTAAGCGGAAAACCCGTATACTTTTGAAGCGGATACACGACGATGACTTGCTTAAAATCGGGTGCCATATTTTCCACTTTTGTTCCGGCGTGCAAATGCGAAGAAAGAAATTGATTGAGTTCAAAAAACCCTTCATTGTTACAAGCTATGCCTACAAATTTCTGCTCAGCTGAATCGCGAAAATCAATGCCCAATATCGGCTTCAAACCCTTTTCTGGCGCCAAGCGCACGGCATCCAAACAAGCAGAAGTATTGTTGATATCGGCCAATACAAAGGTTTTAAAACCAGCAGCCAATACCGCATCCATCAAGGCATCTAAAGTATAGGTGCCGTAACAAAAACTATATACCGTATGGCAATTGAGCAACATCCTAATACTTTCTTTTTTTACCCATACCACTGGCCCGCAAAACCGCTTGACTGCCGTAGCGCAAACGGATTTTATCCATGGCCCTATACAACTCAATTTGTTCCACCGTATCATCGAACAAATTGTATTGGTGACCGCCTTGAACCAGGTGGCTAAACTTCACCCCAATCAATCGAATCAACATCCTTTTTTGGTACAATTTTTTAAATAAATCTTTCACTTTTTCTATCAATATATTGTCGAGTGAGGTATAGGGAATACGCGCTTGCATGGTATAGGTGTTAAAATCCGAATAGCGAATTTTAACCGTTACACAGGCCGTTAATTTTTGCTCAGTCCGCAATTGAAAACTCAGTTTTTCAGTCATGCCCACCAAAACCCCACCCAATGCCTCCACATCGATGGTGTCTTGCTCAAACGTTTGTTCGGTAGACATTGATTTTTTTTCTGAATATGGAATAACAGGACTCTGATCGATGCCATTGGCCTTGCGCCAAATCAGAGAACCATTATCACCCAAAACCTGTTGTAAAAGTTCAATGGGCATTTCTTGCAAAGTGCGAATCCACGCCACCCCCATACCCCGCAATAAGCCATACGTTTTCTCGCCCACCATAGGAATTTTCCGAATAGACAAAGGCGCTAAAAAACCTTTCTCCGTTCCAAATGGAATTTGTTTTTGACCATTGGGTTTGGCCTCACCCGTTCCCACTTTCGATACCGTTTTATTGGCCGAAAGCGCAAAGGAAATCGGCAAATTCGTTTCCCGCGTAATGCGTTGCCGCAATTCAGTGGCCAGTTTATACGAACCAAAGAATTTTTCCATCCCACTTAAATCGATGTAAAATTCATCAATAGACGTCTTCTCATACAGAGGCACATCTTCCTTAATAATCTCCGTAACTATATCAGAATATTTGCTGTACATACCCATGTCGCCGCGCACCACAATGGCCTCGGGACAAAGTATCCGCGCCGTTCGCATAGGCATGGCAGAGTGTACGCCAAAACCGCGGGCCTCATAACTGCATGAAGCCACCACACCCCTATCGCCGCTTCCACCAACCAGCACAGGTTTACCATCCAAGCGCGGGTTCAGCAAACGCTCTACGGAAACGAAAAACGAGTCGAGGTCGATATGCACAATTTGACGGTCCATGTTTTATTTTATTTTTTTATGGGGGCTTTATCCCAACTTTCACTATAGCCTGTTTTCATGGGTCAGCATTTGCTGCTTGCCCAAGTGCTTACTGCCGTTCCGCCTTGCCCAATTTGCAAATGTATTGCCCCATTTAAAACAGGGCTGCCGTTTCAGCTGGGAGCCGTTACGTTTTCAAAATAACTCTCCCCTTAGCCTCATTTTAAGACTTTACACTTGCTATTTAACTCTAGCCTAATAAAATGCAGTACGCAACATCTACAACTTTATCCAAACAGTTAAAAAGACAAGCATGAAATAAACAATAGAATATTCTCCCATTATTTATTTCATACTTAACTCTTGTATTCTAAAAACGCGCCAACCGTCTCCAAACAGTTTTTTATTTTCATTGACCTTTGCCTTAAGCAGGTTTAAAAATGGCGATTTTTCAGAACCTATGTTCGAACAAAAAAACCGTTTGCAATTTACTATTAATTTTAGTATGTTTGTACTAAATATTTTAGCATGAAACATATTGCGAGCAACATCAGGCATTTACGTCAATTAAAATCTTGGTCACAAGAACAATTGGCCGACAAACTCGACATCACCAGAGCGCGTATTGGTTCTTATGAGGAAGAACGCTGCGATCCGCCTATAGATGTTTTGATCAAATTGTCTAAACTTTACCACATCGCCATCGATGCACTTATCCGTGCTGACCTCAGAAAATTTGATTTGGCTTCCATGATTAAAGTGGGTGAAAACCGTTTGCTTTTTCCAATCGTACTCGATAAAAACAACAACGATATGGTGGAAGTTGTTACCGTTAAAGCTTCTGCTGGTTACCTCAATGGTTATGCTGATCCCGAGTATTTTGAAAAGCTTCCAAACATGAACCTGCCGTTTAAAATTATTGGCAAACACCGCGCCTTCCCGATCAAAGGCGATTCTATGCCTCCACTTAAACCCGGCTGTTTTGTTATCGGCAAATATTCAGAGTCCATTAAAGACATTAAAGATGGCAGCACTTATGTACTCATAACACGCGACGAGGGCATCGTGTACAAGAGGGTTTATAAAAAACCACAGTTCCTCGAACTGCATTCCGACAACAAACAATACGAAGCCTACAAAGTTAAACATGCGGATGTTTTAGAAATCTGGGAATTCGTTTGTACCCTTAATATTTCCGACACCAAAACCGAAGAACTCAATATAGACAGCATCATCAAAATGCTTAACAGCATGCGGGTGGAATTAGGTCAATAAAAAACCACACCCGTTTCCGAATGTGGTTATTTATTTTTTAAACCAATTTATATCTATTCTTCCTCTCCTTTTTGCAATTTATCAATATGCAAATACTTGCCAAATTCCATTTCAAAATGTTCGTTGTCTTCTAATATATCTTCACAACTTGGATCCACCAACAAATTGTAATTTCTTGGAACTTCTAAAGTCATTATTACTTTTTGATTGCGCCACAATTGATCTGTTTTAAGCGAAAAAATTGGAGACAAATTCAATACCGAATCTTTGAATGTATATTCATAAACAATTTGTTCTGCATTCATAAATGCATTTCTTTTATCTAAGCCCCTTGATTGTTTTTGAATTTTCAAAACTGGCTTATCGGTAAACCCTTGAACAATTCTCAAATGCACATTTTCACCAACCTTACGGTCCAAAAACTCATGCATTTCTTCTGGTGAATTAATCTCGTTTTCAACACCATCCTCGTTCTTGTATTTAATATTCATTTTAATACCATTAATTTTAACCGTGTTATCTTCATAATAAGCCAAATCAGAATTTTCAACTTTCACAATTAAATTTGATTGATATCCAACTGTAGGCAAGGTATCGATTTCAAGCACTTTATTTACATTCGAAAACTGCTTGCCAATATTATAGGTGCTATACGCCAATATACAAAAACCAGTGAACCAAATTAAAGACAAGCCTATGCTTATGGCTTTGTGCAAGGGTCTTACTTTAAACAAGATTCGAAGTATCGCATACAAGACGCCAAACAGTGGAACGACGGTAAACAAAACCAAGCCCAATAAAATCAAATACGATTCAGTGGTGCTGGTAAACAAAAAAGCACTTAAAGTCGGCAAGGTCCATGACGCTACACCTAGTCCAGTTATCAATGCGAAGGCCCCAGGTATAAGTACGCTTACTAAAAAGACGAGCAAGACGATCATGCCTATTTTAACCGCTATTTCAACAAAACGTTCTACCCCAGTTTTTACCTCAGGTTTGTATTTTGAAAACGCATCTTTAAATTCTTTCTCAACTGTTTTTGACACATTCTTATAGTCGACCGGCTCGCCGCGCATTTCCAATTTTTGCGCAGGTGTTTCTGCTTTAGGCAATACAATCATCAACAAAATATACAAGACCACGCCTGAACCAAAAAAGAATAAGGCGCCAGCGAAAGCCAAGCGGATAATCACAGGATCTAATCCGAAATAAGTAGCTATACCACTACACACACCACCGATGACTTTATCGTCAGCATCTCTATACAATCTGCGTTTAAGAGGCTCTTGATAAGTAGAGCTAGATGAACTTCCATCTGCTTTTTCTTCTTGTTCTTCGGTGCCAAATTGCTCTGGCTTGCCTATTTGATGCATCACCTCATCAACGTCTTGGTCGAATATGGCTGTGCTTCCATTTTTTAAGCGCTCACTAAATAGTTCTGCAATACGGTTCTCAATGTCTTGAGCAACTTCGGCATTGCCAACCTTTTGCTTAATCATGTCTAAATAAGCTTTTAATTTGGTGTAAGCCAATTCGTCTATCTGAAAGACAAATCCGTTAATGTTGGCTGAAATGATTTTATTCATAAGATCAATGGTGTTTTTATTTGTTTTTTAATATTTTATTTACTGCGCCGCTCAGCTCACTCCAAGTGGCATGCATGCCTTCTAAAAATTCTTCTCCCTCGGTGGTTAAAGTGTAATATTTTCTCGGTGGTCCCGATTTCGATTCTTCCCACTTATAATTCAATAAGCCAGCATTTTTTAATCGGGTCAACAAAGGATACAAGGTTCCTTCAACCACAATTAATTTGGCTTCCTTCATTCGATCAATTATATCCGACGCATAGCATTCCTTCTTGTCTATAATGCACATAATGCAATATTCCAAGATCCCTTTCCGCATTTGCGATTGTGTATTCTCCAAATCCATGCTGCAAACATATAAAATATTTTAGTACTATGCAATACAAAGTACTATATTTGATTAAAATTCGTTTTTAACCGACCAAATTTAGTGTCAATAATTGTCTAAAAAGAAACCCGCACCCCATAGGGCGCGGGCATTCTCGTCTCAATTTAATTTTAAAAACTATCCTTGCTTTATTATTTTTACCACACTGCTGTATCCGTTTATTTGAACACGTATAAAGTAAATGCCATTTTTCAATGCCCGTATATCAATCTCCATTTGCTTACTTCCTGCATCAATTTTCCGAACCACTTGACCGGCAACATTCATTACTTCTATTTGCTCAATGACTTCATCGGCACTTAATTCAAACACCCCAGCATTCGGATTTGGATAAATTTTCAAATTTGAAATTCGAATCTGATTCAATCCCACTGCTGACACCTGCATAGTGGTGCAACTTTCACAATCCCTATTGGTCTTCACACACAATCGTACTGTGTAATTCCCCTCAGCCTTATAGGTATGTTGAGGGTTTGTTTGCGAAGAATACACCACTGAATCGCCATCCCCAAAATACCAAATATAAGACACTATCGTTCCCCCATTTTTAAGCGTAGAATCTGTAAAAGTAAAATCTAAGGATTGCCCTTTTTTCATTCCGAATTTTGCTTTTGGCGAAGGATTTACATAAGTTGTAGTTACACTGGTATCCACACAGCCATACTGACTGGAAACAATTTGTTGTACATTGTAAGAAGCTGCACTGTTAAAGGTATGGGAAGGATTCCTTTGCGTAGACAAATTACCATCTGCAAAGTTCCAAGACCAACTTGTTGCCCCCTTACTTGAATCGCTAAATTGCACAGCGGCACCCACACAAGCATCGGTGGCAGTGAATTTCGAAATTGGTTTTGTATAGACCTCAATCGAATAATAAACTGTATCCTTACAACCCTTTGAATTCGTCTCTACAACACTAATATTATCCAGTCCAGCGCTATTCCATTTTATATTGGTCGAATTGCTGTTTTGCCCGCTGATAAATTGCCCGATTGCATTGCTCCATTTGTAGGTACTGCCCACATTCAATTTGGTGCTATAAATTTGTTCTGTGCCTTGACACATGGCTGCGGTTCCTGAAATAGTTGGTGATGGCAAAGCATTAACAGTTACCAATACGGTATCCAAATCGCTGCACGAACTTGATGTAATCGTCTTTTGCACAATATACAAAGTGGTTTGTAGAGCTAAGATACTTGGATTGGCTGTTGAATTTGTATAGCCACTAGGTGAACTGCTCCATGAGTATGTAAATCCTGACTGCGCTGCGGTTCCTATCGAAACAAAAGACCCAAAACAAACCGACTTATCGACACCTGCATTTGCAATTGGCGAAGCGTTGATACTTACCACCACCGTATCTCGTTTGCTGCAACCAAAAGCACTATTGGTTACAATCAATTCATAACTGGTTTTAGTTGGTGGCGTCACTGAAATTTTCGAGGCTGTACCAACCTGAACTTGGTTGTCAATATCATTCCATACATAGGTATTACCTGTAACCGCATTAGGACCCAATACCACGCCTACTCCTGCACAGGCTGTTTGATCAACACCCGCATCGGCAGCAGGCAAAGCTCTGGTAGAACGGTTGCCTGTAAAGGTGTCGTTAAATCGAATGGCATCTGTTTGTCCGTTTGGCAAACTGCTCCAAATTATAAATTTAGGGTTTAGTGTTTTTGCAAAATTGAAATTACCCAATACAAAGGTATCTCTTTGCTTGCTCAACAAAACCCCTGTCCATGTAAATGGTGTTTGCGGAACGCCTGCTGCCTTCCATTCTATGGTCACAGACTTCAAGGTATCTCCGCCATAATTGTTCAAAACAATTTCCAGTGGCAATAAACCTGCACAACTACCCGCCAATGGTTTGTATAAATCAGAAACCCCAGCATCGTTGGCGGCCAATTTAAATTCGTCAGCCCCAATATCGGGTTTCAAACTGTCGCGTTTTTCACCATCAAAATCCAATTTTACTCCAACTATCGGTGTGCCTGAATTCTTCATCAGTGGATTGATGATATGCAAGTTTAATGAAGAGGTAAAAAACGGATCAACAGACAATGAATTTTGCTCTTTACCACTTACTGATCTCAAACTCGCCAAATCGCTGGTAGCAGCACCCCAATAAGAAAACTGAGTGCCTTTAGAAATTAAATTATTGTAGTTACTTGTTGTTATTGAACTTGGCGCTATCACATTAAATGCATCACCGCCAGCCATATAAATATTGTTGTTCAAGAAAGACAATCCACCATTGGCATTGTGCATTGAATATATCCCAGCATTGGTATTTGCATTGGTGCTAAAATACATGCTGTTAAAACCGAAAGTATAGTTTTGTGCGGTATCAATAGAAAATCCTTTTCCTATTCCTTTAGTCACCACATTGTTAACCACCAAACTTGGCGCGCTGCTGTTGGAAGTGCAATTGCTTAACAACACAGCCGATTCAGCATTCGTTCCTGTAAATCGGTTGTTTTCTATTCGAACAAGATTGTCACAGCGCTTTAATTGAATATGCGAATTACCCGACAAAGCCGTGCTGTTGTTTAAGAAGGTATTGTTCTTAATCACCATGCCATCGTTGTAGTTAATCAATACCGCTTGGTTGTATGAACTGTCAAATACATTTCCATCCAATACCGTACCTTGCTCGTGAGCAGAATTATTGCCCGAGGTATATAAGAAATTGTAAGTCCCCAATCGAATATTGTTGTTTGAAAACACATTGTATTCATCAACCCCAGCATCCGACCACACATTCACCGCCGTAGCAGTTGAAGATGCCGCTTTAACACCTATCATTTGACAATGTGAAAACGTGTTGTGGTTAGACCCATTTAAGATATGTATAACATACGCATATGGATTAACCCCCGTTCTTGTAAAGGTAATTCCTTTAAATGTAACATAGTCAGCACCCCTCAATTGCAAGGTCGCATTGTTATTGCCAGTTGCTGTGGTCGAGGGCAAGGTGATCATAACATTCGAGCTATCTTTGGTTCTGTTTTGAAACACAATTGGATTGCTTACACCCATGCCCGGCAATTGCAGGAAAGTGATTTGTTCGTTGTAAACACCTGGTCGAACATTAAAAGTTATTGGACCACAAATACCGCGCGCTGACAATGAATTAATGGCATCGTTAAACGACTTAAAATCGGTTCCTGCGGTATCACCCAAACTGTATGTTCCACTTAAGCCCGCCAAACGCGTGACCTTCAAGGTGTCATTGGCGGGTTTCCCGTCGCTCAAATTATTTGGAATCCGTGTCCACATCTTAAAGGTGTAAGGCGTGTTGGCACTTACGGTATAAGTTCCAATTTGGATAGCTGCAGAAGTTGCTCCAGGAGCCAATACACCTGTCCAATTGTAGGAAGTTTGTGCAACAGTATTTACCTGCCACACAATTTGAGTGGACTTAATGGTGTCTGATCCATAATTCTGAAAACGCACTTTTACTTTATGTGTACCAGCACAAAAAACCATAGGACTGTCGAGACTAGTAATACCAATATCACGGGATACTGGGAAAAATTCATCCGCACCAATATCTGGAGCACTCGTGTCGCGCATCTCATTGTCTATATCTGTTTTTACCCAAGCCAATTTCAAAGCTTTTCCGTTTAATCCTATACTTGAAATATGCAGATCGGAAGTACTCAAATAACCTGGATCCAAATTCATTGAATTGGCATCTTTACCGGTATTAGATTTCCAGGCAGACATGCTGGTGTAATTGGTTGCAGACCATTGACCTAAATTCGTTCCAGCACTGAACAAATTATTGTAATCAACAGAATCGAAATCTGCAGTATTGGTACCAGGAACATTGATGGCATACCCTGCCCCTTTGTTGATCAAATTGTTGTTAACTAAACGGATGTAAGAATTTGAGTATTGAGGATAATGGTAATAAGCGGCACCACTAGAAAGAGATGAATTAACCAAGACATTGTTGTAATAAAAATTTAAATAACTGCATAAGTAAACGGCCAAACCGGTACAATCGCCCGTACCTCCGCTGTTCAATATCCAATTGTTGTACACCAAAGTTGGCGCCGAAGCTGTGCTGGTGGTGCCGGCTAAAATAACAGCTCTGCATACCTGCGAATTGACCGTAAGCATTTGAACTTTATTTCCCGCTATCACCATGCTTGGCGACGATTCAATGCGCATACCATAAGAGGTGTAGTGTCCTTGGTTGGGGCCAAAGTCACCCATTCTAAATTGATTGTTGGTGATGCGCAAAGTGGTTTGACCAGTCATATAAATTCCTGCAGAACCACTGGTATCAATAATATTTTTATCTATTAAAAACCCAGTATTTGCCGTTGCGCAATACAATCCATTATAGCCGTACAACATTCTATTTTGAAGCAATTGCGTGTAATCGGCATTGCCTGAAATAAAGAAACAAGATCCAATGCCATAATTAAAACCTAAACTCGAATTGCTGGGCATTTTTCTACCCCGCAAATAACAACGTGTAAAGGTATTGTAGTCGGCATCGTTCCAAATTTGCACCACGGTGCAATAGGTTTGAGTTCCCGTGCGTTCAAAACCAATTTGTTTAAAATTGATGTAATCGGCACCATACAAAGACAAAACAAAATCGTTGGTGCTCGAAGATGAAGAAGCGTTTTTCAAAATACATTTCGAGCTGTCACCCCTAGATGATTTAAAGGTAATGCTGTTGGTAGACGAAGCCCCTGTAATTGCAGTAATCTCAACGGCCACATTGTTGTAAACGGTGTCGTAAACAGAAAACACAACAGCACCACTAACACCAGAACCTTGTGCGTTTCCACCATCGCTACGCGAGCCACTTATCAAGTCACCAACTGCAGAAGCCCAATTTTGGTAATTGGTATTGCTGGCTGAAATAGTCGGATTAATGGTATAATTACCGCTTAACTGTGCGTGACCTAAAAAAGGCAGCAGGGTTAAAAACAAAACGCCACAGCGTTTCCATAATAGAATAAGTAAGTTTCTTTTCATAAGTGTTTGTAGATATATATATTGGCATCATTAAACTCGATTTTATTTTGAACTTTCCCTCACTTCGAAAAACAAATATAGAACTATAATCGAATTATGCAAGTGGTTTTTTAAGAAACGCGTATGCGAATCATATTGGACTTAATTTCATTGATCTGAAGTATTACAAAAAGAAAAAGTTCTAAGATCTATAGATCTAAGAGCTTCAAAAATGTATGTTTTTTCCTTATTGAATGACCAAGACTTGCTTCCATGCACCTTCATTAACAATACTTCTAAAATATACCTTCCTTTTTCTAACTGAACGGTAACACTTTCTCTGCTGGAAAACTGATTAAATACAACCCCTCTGTTTCACCAGATACTTCCATAGATTTGGTGAAGATAAATTCTTCAGTTTTGGCAGAAACTCTTGCAAAAGCATCATTCTTTGCGTTAACTGGAGTTCCTTTTCTGAATTTAACCAAGGCTTGCTTAGCCACCATGTTAGATGCTAAAACCGAAACTTCGGTTAAAGCACTGTTGCTAGATTCGTTCACTGCATTTACTGCAATTTTCTCTTTACTACATGAAGCAAAGACAAGCACTGATGCGGCAACTAAACTGCTTACAATGCTTAATTTTGCTTTGTTTTTTGACATATTTATATAAATTTTAATTTTGGCTTTAAAGCCAAATAAAAGGGAAAAATAGGAATCTTGTAAGGGATAAAAAAATAATTCGGCACAAAAAATAAGTATTTTTACTCAATTGTGATTTAAAAGAAAATGCCATTTATCAAATATGAGTTCCATGCTGTTATATGTTTAATTATAAAGCTATGTCTTTTAATGAATTAAAGATAATAAGTAAATAAAGCCATAAACAACTGAGTAGTTATACTCAATTTTATATGGCAAAAAAAAGAAAATCCAAGACAAGTGGTCAAACCAAAAAGAAATACAAGTTATTATTTCTAAACTAATGACATTAAATTCTAACTTTCAACACCTTGAAAAAAAACAATGTATTACAACAGTCAAAAATCAGAGGTGTTTTCTTGATAAACACCATCTAAATCGTTACTTTTGAAAGACATATAGATCAAAAGTATAACCGATTAATACATTAGATGAAGATTACTCAATTCATTTTCAACAACAAAATTCAAATAATTGAACATTTATTGAATTTCCAGGCCAAAGAATTTGACCTGCATTTTATTTTTTCAGATAAAATGTTCCTAATTGACCCAGAAATCAAATCACAGATTAGCACCTGCTTTCATGATTCTGATATCATGGGTTGTAGCACAGCTGGTGAAATTTCAAATAAAAAATTCTCGGAGCATTCTTTTTCAATATGCTCGGTTAAATTAGAAAAAGCACGGTATAAAAAATGCAGTTACAATTTCAATGAAGTGGGCAATTCTTTTGATGTTGGACAAAGCATTGCCAAATCGCTCAAAGCCGATAGTTTGAAACATGTATTCATTTTGTCTGACGGCATTGCCGTTAATGGCACACATTTGTTGGACGGCATCAATTCATTGCTCGATGCAAATGTAAATGTCTCTGGCGGTTTGGCAGGAGACGGCGCAGCTTTCCAAGAAACCTTGGTATGCGACCGAAGCAATCAATTTGTCCCTAACTGTATTTCTGCTGTCGGTTTTTATGGCGACATCCAAACCCATACCGCTTCATTCGGTGGTTGGGATAGTTTTGGAATGGACCGTTTCGTCACCAAAAGCATAGACAATGTGGTGTATGAAATAGACAATCAACCTGCGCTAGACCTCTACAAATCTTACCTTGGAGAATTGTCTAAAGATCTGCCTGGCTCAGCACTGTTCTTCCCTTTAGAAATGCGCGAATCGGAAGATTCAGAAGTGTTGGTAAGAACGATATTAGGCATTAACGAAGCCGATAAAAGCATGACCTTTGCTGGGAATATCCCCAAAGGAGCTTCGGTGCGTTTGATGAAAGCCAATGTCAACCGAATAATCGACGGCGCGGAAAAAGCAGCCAACATTATTCGCGAGAACATCGCTTCTGAACCTGAACTTATGTTAATGGTAAGTTGCGTCGGAAGAAAACTCGTCCTAAAACAATTAACCCAAGACGAGATCGAAGCCGTTACAGACCAGTTCGATAAGCATACACACTTTGCTGGATTTTACTCCTATGGCGAATTGCTCAAATCGAAAGGCGAACAAAATTGTAAATTGCACAACCAAACCATGACTTTGACGTCTTTCTCTGAAAAATGATTAAAAGCAATTTTCATAGACTGCTAAAAAGACAAGTAAATGACCATCTAGGTTCTTTGCAAGAAATTACTAAGGACGACCTTGACGCTTTTCTCGAGGTGGTTAATTCTGCCTATTATAACTACGACCAAGACATTGCCCACATTGAGAACATTCTTTCTCAAAGTTCACAAGAACTGTTCAAAAAGAACAATGAACTCAACAAATTAAACAACACCCTTAGTGGAACCGTTGAAAAGAAAACTGCACATCTAACCAAAGCCAGTTACAACCTTAAAAATGCAGAAAAAATTGCCAATTTGGGCAACTTTACTTGGGACATCAATACCCGCCAACTAGAATTATCAGATCAACTGATCCGAATGTTTGATGAACACCATGTTGACTTCAGTAAGGGAATAAAACACATCATAAAACATTTCGACAACGCAGTTGAATCAACAAAAATAATTGTAAATTCAGTTAAAAACAAAAGCAGCTTTGTATTTGACAGAGCAAAACTTTCAAACACCAATGCGTATTTTCATATCGAGGGACGCGTTCTTGATTCAAACACAGATGGAGCGCTTATCATTGGCATATTTCAAGACATAAGCAACATTGTTATTGCTGAACAAAAAAACAATGAACTCAAAGCTTTTTACGAAAACATCCTAAACAGTCTGCCACCAAACATCTTGGTTTTTGATCGAAAACAAAACTATTTGTTCATCAATCCCACTTCCATTCCAGATGAGTCAATAAGAAAACAAATAATTGGCAAAAACTATTTTGATTGTATCGACATTACTGGCCTAGACATAACACAAGCCATTCATACTCAAAACAAATTCTATGATGCCATTACCCTCAAAAAAGAGATTCAGTGGGAAGAAACCATAATCTCTAAAAATGGAGAAAAAAAGTCGATACTCAAACACCTGGTTCCAATATTAGACGTTAACAACAATGTTGAAATTGTAATAGGTTATGGCATCGACATCACGGAGCGAATAGAAATGGAAAACAAACAAGTTATACTCACGCAACAGTTGTCATATCAAAATACCCAACTAAACGATTTTTGCAACATTGTATCCCATAATTTAAGAGGCCCGTTGGTTAACATTTCAATGCTTATAAAATTCATTCAAGATGCGCAAGATGAAGCAGAGAAAAAGGAAATGATAGACAAAATTGATCCTGTTGTCCAAAGCTTAAATGAAATGTTTAACGAGTTAGTCGAATCACTGCAAGTGAAACAAGACATCGATGTCAAATTGGAAATTAATGATATCAGCAAAAAAGTCCAATCCATTTGCCAAGGTCTAGACATTGAAATCGAAAAATTAAAAGCTGAAATCATTGTTCATTGTGAAGAAGCTCCAGAAATCCGCTTCCCTTCAAAATATTTGAAAAGCATATTGCATAACCTTATCAGCAATGCACTCAAATACCATTCACCCAACCGCAGCCCGCGCATAGAAATCAAAACCGAAAAATTCAACGACAATATTGTTCTTAGTATAAAAGACAATGGTTTAGGTATTGACCTAGACAGGCATCAAAACAATGTGTTTAAAATTGGTAAAGTCTTCCATAAACACCCATCCTCAAAAGGATTTGGTTTGCATATGACCAAAACACAAATCGAATCAATGAACGGTCGCATTTGGGTAGAAAGTACACCTGATGCAGGCAGTACGTTTTTTGTGGAGTTTGTGAATCAGTAGAGGAAGCCCATAGGGCTTCAGCAAGAGCAAGAGGCAAGAGTGGGGCAATCGGAAATGCTTCATTATTTCGTTATTTTAAAATATCACATTCACTCTAACATTCACTCTAACATTCACTCTCATTCAGGGGCGGGGCAATCGGAATTGCTTGGTTATTTCAACTAATATCGTTTTTTAAAATAATTGAAACATGTTGATGGAGTCCTCGCCAACAACGCCACGAGTGCGATGATGGTGTAGTTGTTTACGATATTATAAATTTATGCTTCCTGTAGATTTCCCGCAACTCTTAGAAGGATCTTGTGCAGGGATCAATTTCTCATTTACATCAAAATTTCAAATAAGTGAAACATATTGTCTCAGGAGTGCCCCCCTGAGTCCTACACGAAATGTGTCATTGGGGTGTTTTCCACCCCAATGGTTCTTTAACGAAATAATAAAACAATTTATCAATTTATCCATCCCGTTACGTGACGCAACAACCTGCCCGGTGTCGCTTTGCCCTGCTGTGTATTTTGTGAAAAAAAATTCTAGTGCAGGGTATTCGCAGCTTTGAGCGAATTCTGACATGGGGAGTAAAATCTCTACTACTGGGATCTATTTATACCCCCCCCACAAACCAGCTTTGTTTAACATAAAATAAACAAGTCTGGATTTTAAAGTGCAGTTATAATAGATAAAAATTCGATGAAAGCCAAAAATAAAGAGATTTAAAAAAATTTATTGCCCTTATTTTCAATAACTTATTTTTTTTTACCCGTATTAAAAAACAAATTATAAAAGATTATGTTATTATTGAACCGTAAAGTGAAAAAACACTTAAAAATTGGCGAAATCCGAAAGGCCTCAAGAGTAGGGAACAATAAAAAAATACAAGATGGAACATTTAAAAATCGCAAGCGATAACTACGTAGCATTTACGTTTTTTATCGGAACAATGGCCATGATGGCCGCCTCAGTTTTCTTTTTCTTTGAACTAAACAACACTTCACCAAAATGGAGAACCTCAGTTTTGGTTTCTGGTTTGATTACCTTCATTGCAGCAGTTCACTACTACTACATGAGAGGTTACAATTTGGAAACTGGTGATTCTCCAACTTTTTTCCGTTATGTGGATTGGATTCTTACTGTGCCTTTGATGTGTGTTGAGTTTTACTTAATCACTAAGAAAGCTGGTGCGAAAATTGGTTTGTTATGGAAATTAATCTTAGCATCATTAGTGATGTTGGTTACTGGTTATTTCGGCGAAACAATCGACAGAACAAACAGCGTATTATGGGGTGTTATCTCAGGTGCTGCTTATTTCTACATCGTGTATTTAATTTGGTTTGGTGATGTAGCTAAATTGGCTCAATCAGCAGGCCCTCAAGTTGCAAAAGCTACAAGAGTATTGGCTTGGTTCGTTTTAGTTGGTTGGGCTATCTACCCTCTAGGTTACATCCTAGGTACTCCAGGTGGATTGTTAGGTATCCAATTGGTATCTGATCCAGCTGCAGCAGCTCATGCTATGGATATTGTATACAACATTGCTGATGCAATAAACAAAATCGGTTTTGGTTTGGTTATCTATTCTTTAAGCCGTTCTTCTGAAGATTAATTTAAAATAAAAAACATTTATACTGTAAGAAGGCTATTTGGAATTTTCTAGATAGCCTTCTTTTTTGAACTTTATTTTTAAAAAATGCATGAGTAAAATCCATAAATACAACGAAAACATAGATCAAGAATTGGTTTATGATTATGTATTTATTGGCATGGGTGCAAGCAACAGCTTAATCTTTAAAAAACTCATCGAAACTAATTTCTTTAATGACAAAAAAGTAGCAGTCATTGAAGCTGAAAACAAAAACGAAAACGACAAGACCTATTGCTTTTGGGCTTCTCCCAAAGACTCTATCGCACAAGAACTAAATGGCATTATCAGCCATTCCTACAATCAAATTGAAATCAATAAAGCAAATGCACAAGACATCAATTTACATCCTTATTATTATATTAGGAGTATTGATTTGTACCAATACACTGCCGATCTGATTAAGCAAAACAATATAACAACCTACAAAGCCAGATGTGAGGACATTAAAAGTGCCAATGGCTTTAACACCTTGTATACAGACAAAGGCATATTTTATTCAAAAAAAGTATTTGATAGTAGAGCACCGCGAATAGAAACATCAAACCATATACACCTTCATCAAAGCTTTTACGGACTGCATGTAAAATTCGAAAAAGATGTATTCAACTCAAATACTTTTGAGATGATGAATTTTGATGTTGAGCAAGACAATTTCACGCAGTTCTTTTATGTCTTGCCTTTTTCAAACAAAGAGGCATTAATCGAGCTGACACGTTTTGGTGCGGAAAAAATAAATATAGATTACGCCAAAGATGTTCTATCGAAAAAAATTGATGCCCTATTCGGAACTTATCAAGTTCTAAGCGATGAAACAGGTTGCATTCCGATGACCAATTACATACATCCGGCAAGCCAATTAAAGGGAGTTTTCAATACCGGTGCACGAGCCAACCTCATCAAGCCAAGCACGGGATATGGATTTAAAAACATGTTTTTATACGCTGAGGAAATTTCAGAAAACATTTCCAAAAACAAGTTTGATAAAACTGCTTTAAACTCTAAAAACAGATTCAAATTCTACGACTCCCTGCTTCTTATAATTTTATTAAGATGGCCTTATTTGGGCAAAGAAATTTTTAGCAAATTGTTTAAGGCACAGAAAATTTCTACCATATTTTCTTTTCTCGATGAAAAGACTTCCTTGTTACAAGAAATTAAAATCTTTGCTTCCCTCCCCTTTCAACCATTCATAAAAGCTGCATGCATACAACTTTTTAAAAATGTAAGTTTTAAAAACCTGATTATAGCATTAGCCCTTTCAATTTATTTTCTGATATTTTCACAAGGCAGTCCATATACCGAAACCTATATGTATTCACTGATTGTCATCGGCTTATTGCTCATTGGCATACCGCATGGTGCAGTCGACCACTTGCACAAAAAAGACTCAAGGCCTCTTATACATTTTATTGCAAAATACCTTCTGATCATTGTCCTCAATTTTGCTTTGTGGATCATCTCTCCAATATTGGCTCTGACCCTGTTTCTCATTTATTCATCCTATCATTTTGGCGAATCAGAACTAGGGTGTTTGGATGAAACTACACACACTATGAAATCCGCATTAAAAGGCACATTAATCGGTGCACTAATTTTATTTATCATCGTTTTTGGACATTGGCAAGAATCAATCAACATATTAAAACACATTGATGGTTTATGGCCAAAAAACACCATTGAAATTCAAGTAAATCCCAACACATTTTATACCTCACTTTCATTTGCATTCATAGGTCTATTTCTTTGTTTGTATCAAAACAAAAAACACTTTGTCAATTTAGCCCTTATATTACTTATAGGTTTTTTCGTACCATTGGCATTGGCATTCTCATTATACTTTATTTGCCAACACAGCTTTAATGCCTGGCAAGATTTAAAAAAGGGCTTAGCCTTGAGCTCCATTCAATTGTACAAAAAAGCCTTGCCATACTTACTTGGTGCAATCCTTTTTTTTATTTGTATACTCAGCTTCAACTCAATTTCCGAATTTCTCCTTCAAAACATTTGGAGCAATTTTTTCATTTTCCTTTCCTGCATCAGTCTACCGCATGTGATTTTGTGGAGCAAGCCCGGCGGGCTTGCGCAAGAGCCCCATGGTAGAGTTTTCTCAAGGCCGAAAACACACCATAGGGTGAAACAACAGGGTTGAGCGAGGCAGTAGGAAATTCGATGTAATTTCGGGTAATAATCTTAAATCCTGTTCCTTATCAATGTAAGTAGTTCTGTTGCTGTGTTCGCTTTCACATTCACACTCACTCTCCTTAAGGGGGCAGTAGGAAATGCGATGTAATTTCGGGTAATAATCTTAAATCCTGTTCCTTATCAATGTAAGTAGTTCTGTTGCTGTGTTCGCTTTCACATTCACTCTCACTCTCCTTAAGGGGGCGGTAGGAAATTCGATGTGATTTCGATTAAGATCATCATCTCCAATAAGCCTCGTAAACAGAATGATGTCTCAGGGGCCTTTTGAACGATGCGCTCATTTGTACTTCACGTAATAAACCTTGGGCGAAAATTCGATAATTTGTTTGTGCATTCCGTAATATACCATGGGCATTCCCATGGCTAGAGAAATGTTGCCCTTTCAGGGCTTTGAAGTTTTTACAAAACCATATATAATGGGATTACCCTGAGCTCGTGACCGAAATGCTGTCATTGGGGTGTTTTCCACCCCAATGGTAATTTAACGATATGTAAATCAATTTATCGCTCCCCTAATACATTTCCCCCACGTTCAAATACTCCGGTAAATCTCCACAATAGCGCACAGAGAATTCAAAATGCTCGGGTTCTTCGTCTATGAGCCAAACAATTTGGCTGCTGAAAACAAAGCTGTTTCTGTCGCGCATTTGGTAAAAACTTGGGTCCATAAAATAGATGTCGTCTTGAATTTTCAAACTGCCCAAAAGGTTGTATTTATGCGTTGCTAAAATTCCATCTTTTTCAAGCATAAACTCTACCCATAAATTGCCCTCGTCTTTTATGATTAAGTTAAGAATGCTGCGCAAATCAGGAGTAATATCAGGTCTTCTCTCACTGCTGACACCGCCTTGGTAATGTATGAATCCTAGTCCTAATAATTTAGACCTACTTGCGTCATCGGATGACCAAGACCTAACGGTATTTAGAAATTCATTTGCCAGCTCGTAATTTTCTCCACAAGCAAAATAATTCTCTTGATCATAACACAAAGCTTCAATAACGGTTTTTAAAGATTGCGCCCCTATCATCATTTGACTCGCCAATTCATTTCTTATCTCATTGTGCTTTATGTTCCAATCGCGGCGAAACTTACAAGCATCTTTTTTCTTACCCCCAGCCAGGCAAAACAAGGTTTCGAATTGCTCGTTAAACATTAAATAGTTATTGCTTCTTGCCAAGCATTTTTGAACCTCTATTGGATAGTTACTTAGGTCAGCTATTAAAGCCCTGTTTTCATCCCAAGGCCAGCGGCTTACAGTGACTGAAAACAATACCTCATCGAGGCTCAGGGCATTAAATATTTCGGTATCCTTTCTGTATTTTGTTGGCAGTTTTTGCCAATCCATTTGTCTAAAACTTTGCTCCGCAAAAATGCCATGCAAGATTTGATTCATTGATTCTGTATTTACGTTGTTGTTCATGCTATTGCTTTTGCTTTTAATTCTCTAAATTTTTATAAATCGATAAAGTCTTTTACCAAAACAATTAATTTAGCCGAATAGTTTTAAATAGCCTTAAAAACAAATCATGCGAGATTCTCGCATGATCTCGCATTTCATGAAATCCATGCTTATTTTACAAAAAAGAAAGAAAGGATTGTGAATCGATTTTTAAGCGCATTAAATTGTAGACAAGGAATTGAAAAAAAGCAAGTGTAAGCAGCAAACATTTTATTGACTTAACTGTTTAGCTCGATTTCCGTTTTAAGTATTAACGCCACTTTGGGTAATTTTTAGCACCATGTAAAACAGTAAAAACAAGCATTCGGTTTAAGCGAACAGCAAAAAATATTGTTTAAAGAGTGTGTCTAAATATAAAATTTTGAGGCAGAAAACTTACTAAATTTGCATCAGTTCTTTACATCATTATTTTGCTTCTGTTACAGAAAATAAGGGAAATCATGTGAAAATCATGAACTATTGCGTAACTGTAATTCCAGAAATGGAAAAGTCAGATTGCCTTACAAAATAATTTTGTGCCGAGCCTTCGCAACAAAGGTAAATGCACTCCATTAATTACCCATTTGGGTAAATTATCGTTGTACGTTTCTTCTTTGCGACCTTTTAATAGCCAATAAACAACGATAAATGAATACTGTAAACCAAACAGAATTACTACTTAAAGAAAACAAAGACCGTTTTGTTATTCTACCAATTAACTACCCTAAAATTTGGGAGCACTACAAACGTCATGAAGCGAGCTTTTGGACGGCTGAAGAAATTGACCTAACTGGGGACACAAAAGATTGGAACAACTTAAATGATGGAGAGCGCCATTTCATTTCCCACATTTTGGCATTTTTTGCTGCAAGCGATGGCATCGTAAATGAAAACTTGGCGGTTAACTTTATGCGTGAAGTTCAGTTGCCAGAAGCACGTTGCTTTTATGGTTTTCAAATTATGATGGAAAACATACACAGCGAAACATATGCTTTGCTGATAGACACCTATATAAAAGATAACGTTGAAAAAGACAAACTTTTTCATGGCATAGACACCATTCCAGCCGTAAAGAGAAAAGCAGAGTGGGCTTTGAAATGGATTGAGAACGGAAATTTCGCCCAAAGATTGGTCGCGTTTGCAGCCGTTGAAGGCATTTTCTTTAGTGGCAGTTTTTGTTCGATTTTTTGGATGAAAAAAAGAGGTTTGATGCCAGGATTGACTTTCAGCAATGAATTGATAAGCCGTGATGAGGGATTACATTGCGAATTTGCTTGTCTTATGTACAGCATGTTGGAAAACAAAATGACAGAGGAAGAAGTACAAAAAATTATTCTAGAAGCTGTTGAGATTGAGAAAGAGTTTGTAAGCGAATCCTTACCTGTCGATTTAATCGGTATGAATGCAAAGCTCATGCAACAATACATTGAGTTTGTAGCCGATAGATGGTTAAACGAACTGGGTTACTCAAAAGTGTACAACACAACCAATCCTTTCGATTTCATGGAAATGATTTCATTGCAAGGTAAAACCAATTTTTTCGAAAAGAGAGTTGGTGATTATCAAAAAGCAGGTGTAATGGCTGAGAAAGACAGTCAAGTATTTTCGACAGAAGAAGATTTTTAACAACAAAGATATTTAGTAATATGAGTTTCGTAATAAAAAGAAATGGCAAACAAGAAGCGGTAAAATTTGACAAAGTAACTGCCCGTTTAGAGAAGTTAAGTTATAGCCTTAGCCCTATTGTGAATGTGATAGAGGTTGCAAAAAAAACCATTGAAGGAATATATGCAGGTGTACCAACAACAGAACTGGACAACTTGGCGGCTGAAACCGCTGCTTCATTAACCATTGCCCATCCTGATTATGCCATTCTTGCTTCAAGAATTGCAGTAAGCAATTTGCACAAAAACACCACTAAAAGCTTTTCAGCAACAATGCGTAGTTTGTACAATTATGTGGATGAAAACACCAATAAAACACTTCCATTGATAGCAGATGATGTGATGAAGATTATTGACGAAAACGAAGAATTATTGGATAGTACAATCATTTATGACAGAGACTTTGGATTCGACTATTTTGGTTTTAAAACCCTAGAAAAATCGTACCTCTTAAAAGTAAATGGAAAAATAGTTGAACGCCCACAACATATGTATATGAGGGTGGCCTTGGGCATACACAAAGAAGATATTGAAAATGCAATTGCTACTTACCATTTAATGAGCGAAAAATGGATGACACATGCCACACCTACTTTGTTCAATGCAGGAACACCAAAGCCTCAAATGAGTTCTTGCTTTTTATTAACCGTTAAAGAGGATAGCATAGATGGAATATACGACACATTAAAACAAACAGCAAAAATATCGCAAAGTGCTGGCGGCATTGGCTTGGCCATTCACAATGTTAGAGCCACAGGCAGTTACATTGGTGGCACAAACGGCACAAGCAATGGCATTGTTCCAATGCTGAGGGTGTTTAACGATACTGCGCGATATGTGGACCAAGGTGGAGGAAAAAGAAAAGGTGCTTTTGCCATTTACATTGAACCTTGGCATGCCGATATTTTTGATTTCTTAGATTTGAGAAAAAACCACGGAAAAGAAGAAATGCGTGCCAGAGATTTGTTTTTTGCCTTATGGATTTGCGATTTATTTATGAAACGTGTTGAAGCCAATGGAGAATGGAGTTTGTTTTGTCCAAATGAATGCCCTGGTTTAAGCGAATGTTGGGGCAACGAATTTGAAGCCTTGTACACCAAATATGAATCGGAAGGCAAAGCAAGAAAAACAATAAAAGCGCAAGATTTGTGGTTCGCCATTTTGCAATCGCAAATAGAAACAGGAACACCTTATATGCTTTATAAAGATGCGGCAAACAGCAAAAGCAATCAACAAAATATTGGAACCATTAAAAGCAGCAATCTTTGCACTGAGATTATGGAATATACCAGTCCCGACGAAGTTGCTGTATGCAATTTGGCCTCTATTGCGTTGCCGAAATTTGTACTTGAAGGGAAATTTGATCACCAAAAATTGTACGATGTAACGTACCAGGTTGCAAAAAATCTGAACAAAATTATTGATAACAATTATTATCCAGTAATCGAGGCCAAAAACTCCAATATGAAACACAGGCCAATTGGTATTGGTGTGCAAGGATTGGCAGATGTTTTTATTTTATTGCGTTTGCCTTTTGAGAGTGAATCGGCCAAAGCATTGAATAAAAATATTTTTGAAACCATATACTTTGCAGCTATGACCGCTAGTAAAGATTTGGCAAAAACACAAGGACCCTACCAAACATATGAAGGCTCCCCAGTTTCTAAAGGAATATTTCAATTTGACATGTGGAATGTAATCCCATCTGAAAAATGGGATTGGAAAACATTAAAAGAAGAAGTACTAAAGCACGGTGTACGAAATTCGCTTTTACTAGCGCCAATGCCCACAGCTTCTACTTCTCAAATTTTCGGAAACAACGAATGTTTTGAACCCTATACATCCAACATTTATACACGAAGGGTTTTGAGTGGCGAATTCATCATCGTTAACAAACATTTGTTGAAAGACTTAGTAAGCTTAGGTTTATGGGACAACAGCATGAAAAACAAAATTGTAGCCGCCAATGGCAGTATACAAAATATAGATGAAATACCAGGTGATATTAAAGAGCTATACAAAACAGTTTGGGAAATAAAGCAACGTAACATCATCGATATGTCAGCCGATAGGGGTGCCTTTGTTTGTCAATCGCAATCATTAAACTTATTTATCGACAATCCTAATACGTCTAAATTAACTTCAATGCACTTTCACGCTTGGAAAAGTGGCTTAAAAACAGGTATGTATTATTTGCGTACACAAGCCGCATCGCAAGCAGTCCAATTTACAGTAGAAAAGCAAGGCAATAATGAGGTAAGTCCAGTAATCCCCACTGCTGCACCCACAAACGATTTAACAAACCCGAGCAAAGACATACAACCCGTATTCAGTGAAGGTGCTGCATGCTCCATGGAAGAAGGATGCATCAGCTGCGGTTCTTAAGAAAAAACAAAAGCATTTGACAAATAATAAATCTTAAAAGAAACCGACGTTTTGGATGGTCCGTGATGAGATTGGGTTGACCCCATACCATAAGACTTCACCTAGTTTCACAACCCAACATTAGATCCCACCTAGAACTGTGGGAGTAACACAGCTCCACTCCCGATAGCTATCGGGAGTGGAGATTGAAATTGTAGATGAATTGAAAAAATTATACAAATGGACGTTCAGACAAAATGAAAAAACATGAGTCAGAGTTGTTCGAAAATTTTGACAGAATATCAGGACTTAATAGCACAACAAATTTACATTAATTTATTTTCAATTGTCCGTATCTTTGCAGTTCGTAAAAACCACATGGGGCTGACCGGAATTGACGGGTAGAGCGAATGGGGTGTAAGCATGTAGAGCTTTGTTTGCTGGCTCTTTAATCTCAACACTCAAAACTTCAAGAGGCGAAAATAACTTCGCAATGGCTGCTTAATCAGTGATTAGGTAAATTTCCATACACTGTCGTTGCCCTTGTCTGGGTCGGTAACGGGTTACGGTGTTCGACATACCCGGGTATGTAAGCAGTGTTGCAGCGGCTGTTTGCATTACAAGTAGCATAAGGTTGTGGCAAGGTCTGAAACCAAGCTTTCACAACTCGAAAAATAATGGTTTCTAAACATGTAGAAAGCGCCATCATTTCCTAGTTCGGACGAGGGTTCGATTCCCTCCAGCTCCACAAGAACAAACAATTGAATGCCAACACGACAGTGTTGGCATTTTTAATTCTATTAATGCGTTGAAAGTTCACTTTCAAAAGCAGAGATGGAATTAAAAAAAGCTTTGAAAAAGCGCATTCAATTGTTTGTCCTTGTAAGGCCCCCACGTCGGGAACAACAAAGTTATTCCCTAATATTTCACATTCTCATTCACTCTAAAAAAAAGCTTTTGAATAAAAGCGCATTGAAATGAATGTTCTTGTAAGTCCCCCACCTCGGGAACAACAAAGTTATTCCCTAATATTTCACATTCTCATTCACTCTAAAAAAAAGCTTTTGAATAAAAGCGCATTGAAATGAATGTCCTTGTAAGGCCCCCACCTCGGGAACAACAAAGTTATTCCCCTTTGAATTTTAACCACAATCTCTACAAATGTTACACCCCGATGGGGTTAAATTCTGAAACGCTTACCGTGACTAAATGAAGTGTAGTCTCTGGTAATGGATTCACATTCACTTAATAACCATAAATTTGCTATAACCCCAAAAAGAAGCTGAGATGCCTATAAAAGATCATTGAATATCAATAGATAAATTTAAATTATAATCTTAGAAATTTCACTTTCTAAAGCATCCAAATCATTTTTAATAATGACCCAAACAATACTGTAATCAATCCCCATATAATCGTGTACTATTCTATTCCTGAATCCACGTATTCTAAACCAATTAATTTCCGGATATTGTTCTCTCATTTCATCTGGAATTCTATTGGCAGCTTCCCCAATAATCTCAAAATTCCTTATAACTGCATCGCATGTTTTAGAATCATTAACAAAGCCTTCAAATGTGTATCCTATAATATAAGTTTTTATTTTAGCAATAGAACTTAATATATCTGAAATCAACAAAATTGGCTCTCTATTAGACATATTTCAAATCTTTTTCAATGACTGCAAAATATTGAGGTTTTAGACCATTTTTAGAAACAAGGTCAACTTTAAGTTTTAAAATCGATTCAAGCTCATCCGCAAGATCTATAAACTCTATACCGATTGGCTTTTTGAAATCGACAAGAATATCTACATCGCTTTTTGATTGCTGCTGCTCACGACTATATGAACCAAAAACAGCCAAAAAACTTAGACCGTATTTTTCAGTAAGTCTATGCTTATTAACTTTTAATGTTTCTAATATCACTGTGAGATTTTTCACAAAGCAAATATACTAAATACATTTCATTTTTATCAATAGTACACTTACTTAAGGCATGGCTTCTTTTGTAAGCAAAGCAAGTGATAAAGTGAGAAAATTAGGAATTGAAATATTGATGAATTGATCAATGTACCAGAGACTCCACTCCCCGCGGCAGAATTCGTGCAAAGTTGCAAATGCGCAACGAAGTGAAGCGTTCTCACGAGCTCGCGAGTATACCAACAACATGTATCAATTTTAGCATTGGCTATAATCAAGCAATATCAAAAAACTATACCCTAAACACTAGACCTTATCCCCTAATACATCCGTTTCCATTACCTTTGCCCCATGTCCATCTCAATCGGTATTATTCGAGAAGAAAAACAACCCGCTGATAAACGTGTAGCCTTTACCCCTGCACAGTGTGTTGAATTGAAGTCGCGTTACCCACAATTGCAACTCTTGATCCAATCGTCGAACGATCGTTGCTTTTCTGATGAATTATACACGAAAGTGGGCGTTGAAGTAAAAGAAGACCTGAGTGCCTGCGATTTTTTATTCGGAATTAAGGAAGTTCCGTCCGATAAATTGATAGCCAATAAAACCTATTTATTCTTTTCGCATACCATCAAAAAACAAGCACACAACAAAGGCTTGATGCATGCATTGATTGAAAAGAAAATTAAACTCATTGATTACGAAACCTTGCGTTGGAAAAACGGCGACCGTATACTTGGTTTTGGTCGCTTTGCTGGTGTGGTTGGTGCTTACAACGGACTGATCGCTTGGGGTAAGAAATACAAGACTTTCGATCTCAAACCGGCCTACCAATGTGGGGATTATGCTGAGCTAAAACGCGAGCTAAAAAAAGCAATTTTACCAAATATAAAAATCATTCTTACCGGCAATGGGCGTGTGTCACTAGGTGCCCTTGAGTTATTAAACGAAGTAGGCATCAAACAGGTAACACCAGCGGATATTTTAACCAAGATATTTGCAGAACCGGTGTTTGCAGTTTTGTTAAGTGAAAACCTATACGAGCGTATTGATGGCAAGGCTTATGATAGAAGCGATTTTCACCACGACCCTACCCGTTACCGTTGTGTGTTTAGGTACTATTTACCGCATTGCGATTTATTGATTAATGGCATTTACTGGGACGAGCGTATGGACCGTTTGTTTTCTGAAAACGACACCCGATTAAGTACCTTCAAAACCAAAGTGATTGCCGATATCAGTTGCGATGTAAATGGTGGTGTTCCCATTACTTTAAAAGACACCAAGATATTTGACCCTGTATTTGGTTACGATCCTATGTCAATGAGCATGTGTGAGCCGTATTTAGACAACACCATCGACATTATGGCGGTAGGCAATTTACCAACTGAACTACCCCGCGATGCCAGCGAAGGCTTCGGTGCAATGCTCATCGAATACGTAATACCTGAACTACTCAAAACCGAAAGCACAGTCATCGACAATGCATGCATTTGCAAAGACGGTAAGTTGACACATGAGTATGAGTATTTGACGGACTATGCTTATTGAGCCTCCGGCTCAATAAGGAACAACAGCAACAGGGCTGAGTTTAGTCGATGTAGTTTGGAGATTCTAGTATCCCTATAAATTTCGAGCTCGAGTTTCTATGCAATTTCGTCAATTGTTATTGAATTGAAATCTAGTCGTATTTCCTACTCCACTCATCCCTCTTGCTGTTGTGGAATAGCTCTTCGCCCTTCAAAGTGTTACACTTAAAAAAAACGCCATTACAACATGTAATCGTATTTTTTGATCTATAATATTTTCGAAATCTCGTCGTATTTCCCACTCCACTCAGCCCTCTTGCTGTTGTGGAGTAGCTCTTCGCAAGGCGAAGAGCTACTCCTTCCATATAAACTTAATCAACACCAAGCCCATTACCACAATCAAAACATTAAATGCCATAAGCACCAATAGGTCGGGAAGCAGGACCGAGAAACCTAGTTCATCGATGGCCTTTTTGCCTGCTTTGGAACCTATTAAGATTAAGGGCAGAATAACAGGGAAAGTCAATACCGGCAATAAGACACCTGGATTATCTGTTTTGGTAGCTATGCTGCTGCTAATGGTAAAGATAGACGATATGCCTATGCCCGTAACAAGGCAGACCAATAAGAAACTAGGACCACCTTCGCTCACTTGACCGTGCATGAGGGTAAACACGGCATACGCGAATAAGGTAAAGACCATCATTAAAAGCGCTGAGGTGATTAAACGGGCGGCTAAAAAATGTTGAGGGGAACAGATTTGATGCCAAAAAACGAAATTGTTTTTGCGCATTTGTATAAAGGCTTTTGAGATGCCTTGCAAGGTGGTAAATACAATAACAATCCAGAAGATGGCACTAAAATGGGGCTTGTCCATGCCTGGGAGACTTAAAAACGTGATGAGAACCGCGGTAAAAATGTACAGAAAAGCCCCGACAATAGCGTATTTGCCTTTCCATTCCTCCCTTAAAAAAAATTTCACCATTTCTACCATTGTGTCAAAGCTAAAAAATTGTACTTTTGCGCAAAAGTAATATAAACATTTGTATGCTCAGCAAAATAGAACATTTATCGTCAGCCGAAAAAAATTTAATCGTTAATGCACCAGTATTAATTTCAGCCTTGGTGTCTGGTTCTGATGGTGAATTCACCCCTAGCGAAATCGAACAAGCCGTTAAAATCATCCACATCAAAACGTATTCTGAAACCCGCGATGTAAGTGGCGTTTACAAAACCGTTGATGGACACACTGAAGAAAGCATAGAAATGTTAATTAGCTCTTTGCCCGAATCAACCACAGAAAGAAACGACATGTTGATCTCTATGTTGAAAGGCTTAAACGATATTTTCCCAAAACTAGATTCTACTTTCGCCCACGATTTATATACCAGTTTAAAAGAACTTGCCTTCTACGTTAGCAATGCTGGCGACCTAGGCATAGGCATGCGCTCCGAGCAAGAAAAAGAAATGGCACAGTTGTCATTTTTGAACGCACAGTAGGGGAAACAGTTAGGACAAGACTTCCTAAAACATGTTGTTGGAATCCCTGCCAACAACGCCATAAAAAAAATGTTAATATAGTTGTTAACGTCTCTTCAGGCGCGCTAACCCCATTCATAATTAAGACAGGTTAAGTTCAAAAAATCGAAATAAGCCGTTTTATCTGCATAAGACTTTGCGGAACTGTAAAAGTAATCTCTACCAGTTTTACATTTCAAATAGCCTTTGCGAACTGGATTTAAATGAATGTATCCAATTTTCTGAATCATTAATTCTTCATTTTGAATGTAAGTCCAAAAAGGGTTACGTTCCCAAAATTGAAATTGACGATCACCTTGTGTAGATTTTAAATTTGGCAGGTATATAGAGTTCGTATTTTTCAAGTGATTTAAACATTGCTTAGCAGTATAAGCTAAAAAACTGTTTTGAAATGAAGATTTGTTTATAGAAATTAAATCGAGAATTAAGTGAATGTGATTCGGCATAATAACGAATGCATATATTCTACATTTGTCATTCTTAGATAGATAACTCAAACAATCTAAAATATCATTCTTATTTGTTTTACTTTGTAATAGAGGCATCCAATTTAGATCGGTTGCAGTGAAGAATAGTGTTTCATTAAATTTAGCTTTCATATCTTAAAGATACAAAAAATTAGAACTACTTACAAGCGTAAACAACTACTATGTCATCGCACTGGCGGCGTTGTTGGCAGGGATTCCAACAACATGTAATCGTATTTTTATTTTCACTTATTTCGAGATCTCCTCGTATTTCCAACTCCACTCAGCCCTCTTGCTGTTGCTTATTTTAAGCTCTGCTCAAAATAAGGGTATAAATCCCTCCGGCTTCAAGCTCTCGTGGTAATGGTGTATAAAATTCGGTTCATTGCTGCGCATACAGCCTATGCCTTTTTTATAAAATTCAAAAAACAAAAGCCAATCTTCCTTGCCCCATTCGGTGATGCTTTCATCATAACCCCCAAGATCTAAAAACTGCTGACGTTGGCTTGCCATAATTCCTGTGCCCTCAGACATAAAATGACCAGTACCATCTTCGTGGCAAAACCAAATTTGCGGAAACCAAGCAGAATATTTCCCAATGTAACGGTTTACTTTTTCAAGAACATCTTGAGGCAAGGACATGTCAGCATCGCAAATTAATATTAAGTTGTTTGTACTTTGTTTAACTGCTGCATTAAAACTAATGCTTCGTGCAAATTTTTGAGGCGCTTGCTTGTAAACCAATTTACCCTTCCAAAGCTTGCGAATTTCTGATTCCAAATCATGCATATCATCGCTGCCACAGTCGAATACAGACAGCTCAATCATTTCTAAACCATGACATAAATTAAGCGATGGGATGACGTAATTTAATAAATTATGGCTGCGGTTTTTAATCCCGACACAGACACTAATTGCTTGTAAATTATTTGGTCTTTTTCTAGTGGAAAACCATGCCTTTAAATCGCTTATTACCGACAAAAATCCAATCCATTTTCTTTGTGGGGATTTGAACACAAACCACAAAAATTGTTTGAATGATTTAGGCAATAAACGTTTTAAAAAGTTCATTTTATCTCAGCGTATAATCCGCAATGGTCGCTGTGCACATAAGCACTCAAAACGCCCGCAGCACTTAGCCTTTCGCGGATGCTATCTCCAATTGAAATGTAGTCGATTCTCCAACCCTTGTTGCGCGCTCGGGCAGCAGTTCTAAAACTCCACCATGTGTAATGGTGAGGCTCCTGATTAATTAACCTAAAGCTATCGTGCATACCACTTCCAAACCATTGGTCCATCCACACCCGTTCTTCAGGTAAAAAACCACTTGAATTTTTATTGCCTACGGGATCGTGTATATCTATTTCTTTATGGCAAATATTATAATCGCCGCACACCAACAATTTATCTCTGTTCGGATCGTTTTGGATAAACTGATGAAAGGCTTCTAAAAACTCATACTTCACTTGTTGACGTATATCACCAGTAGTACCGGAAGGAAAATAGGCACTGATAACTTCACAGTTTTCAAACACTGCTTTGATCACACGACCCTCTGAGTCAAACAAATAATGGCCCATGCCTTTATGCACTGATTTTGCTTTTTCTTTACTCAGTATACCTACCCCACTATAGCCTTTCTTCTCGGCAGGAAACCAATAGCAATGGTAACCCAAAGCTTCCAAAGCAGCTTGGTCAATGTCTTGTTCTTGGGCTTTAATTTCTTGGAGACAAACGGTATCGGGATTTTCCTGTTTTAAAAAATCAACAAAACCTTTACTCATGGCAGAACGAATGCCGTTTACGTTGTATGAAATGATTTTCATTAGACAACAAACTTAAGATATTTTTCGAGCTTGTAAAAGCCCGAGAATTAATTTCTATTGTCCATACCCCACAGCATTTTTTGGCGCAATGTTTTCAAGAAGGTATCGCCTTCGAAACGCACCAAATTGATGTGAAAATCAGCTTTGCGAATTGCTATTTGTATGGTCTGATCGATGGTTACCGAACGGCTGTCTAAAGAGGCTAAAAAATTGGCACTTCTGCCTTCAATTTCAAAACTCAAAACTTGATCATCCGGAATAATAACCGGCCTTACATTTAAATTGTGCGGGGCAATGGGCGTAACAACCAAACTGGAAGATTTTGGGAACAATATTGGACCACCGCAGCTCAAGGAATACCCTGAAGAACCTGTAGGTGTAGAAACAATAAGTCCATCAGCCCAATAGGAATTCAATGGTTCACCATTTAAAAACGCATGCACAGTGATCATGCTGCTGGTTTCTTTTTTATGCAAAACAAAATCGTTGAGTGCATAGTTAAAACGGAACAAATCGGCATTGCTTTCCAATTGCAAAAGCGTTCGTTTGTCTAAGGAATAATTCCCGACTTTAAGTTCTTTGAATGCTTGAATAAATCCGTCGGTTGATACATTGGCTAAGAAACCCAAACGACCAGTATTAACCCCGATAATTGGCACTTGACTATCGCCTGTTATTTCTACAGCACTGAGTATGGTACCATCTCCACCCACACTAATTAAAAAATCGAGTTCAGCCGATTTCTTGCAGAGGTATTCAAACTCTGGTAATCCATATTTATTTTCAAGACAAGAAGCCAAATAGCTGTGCAAATACAGATCAACCTGCTCAGAAAGCAAGAAACCAATAATGTCATCCATCAACTTTACTTGTCTAGGCGTGTTAACGACTTTGGTGTACAACCCGATTTTCATACGCTGGCAATTTTAACTTTTACAAAACCCTGATATGCCTTATAAAAATACAAATTTACGGAATTGGGAGGAAGGAAGCAAACCCGAGAAGGATTCAGCCGCCCTGCGGCTGAATCCTTCTCGGGAACAAAAAGAAAAGCACCCACTTTCGTAGATGCTTCTCTTGAATTATTTTTGTATTAAAGCTTAGAAACGTTCGAATGATGAGAAAAAGAAGTTGCCTTCAATTGCTGCATTCTCGTCGCTGTCGCTACCATGGATTGCGTTTGCATCAATGCTCACCGCATATTTTTTACGGATGGTTCCTTCTGCTGCGTTTGCAGGGTTGGTTGCACCGATTAAATTTCTGAAATTTTCAATCGCATTGTCACCTTCTAAAATTGCAGCAACGATAGGACCGCTGATCATAAAGTTAACCAAATCTCTGAAGAATGGACGCTCGCTGTGAACACCATAAAATGCTTCAGCTTGCGCTTGTGTTAATTGTAAATATTTCATTGCTTCGATTTTGAAGCCTGCAGCTAAAATATCGTCGATGATTTTTCCAGTGTGGCCGTTTGCTACTGCATCAGGCTTAATCATGGTGAAGGTTTTGTTGGTCATTTTTCTCTTATTGGTCTTTTAAAACGGGTGCGAATTTAAGCATTTATTGACTAAAACCGAAGAAAATTAGAGAAGAAAATGGAAGAAAACGACAAACGCATAAATTCAAACGATTTATATGCGGATAAAAGAAAGTCCTGGCTTTTTGAATTAATCCTTTTGTTTGGTGTAAAAACGTTCCCACAAATCTTGGATAATTCCATCTTTCAAACCATGGTATGGAGTTAGAATATCAGAAATATTGGTGCGTGCAAAAATGTCCATATAAATTCGACCTGCCACATCGATAACTTCTGCCCTATCTGGATTTAATTTTAAATGGTAAACCCTCTCATACAAATCGATGGCTTCAATATCTTCCGTTAATTCTATCAACTTTTGCAATTTCATATAATTGCCTTGGGAAACTCCGGCCAACTCTCCAAATTTATGGATATTACCTCCCGTTCCTACCCCTTTTAATTTGGGCACCCAGGTTACATGTTCTTTAATCCAGGCATGCATTTTATCGTACTCTTCCGGCTTAATTTTATTCTCTCTTGCCCTTACTGTTCCAATGTTAAAACTTTTCCCCACCAAGGCTTTGTTTTCTTGAATTAAGGTCAACTCGGTACTTCCACCGCCAACATCAACGTGTAAGAAAGTTTCTGTTTTTGGTAACATATGCAGGAAGGCATTCATTATCAGTTTGCTCTCGGCATTACCTGTAATGATATCTATTGTGATACCAGTTTCCTTTTTAATGAGTTTAACAATCTTATCTGAATTCTTGGCATCGCGCATGGCACTGGTTGCGCATGCTCTGTAAAAGTCGACATTGTAAATATCCAACAACAAACTAAAGGCTTTAACCGCTTTGGTCAGTAATTCAGTTTTCTTTTTTCCAATTTCTTTGGTGCTAAACACATCGTCGCCCAAACGAATTGGCAAGCGGGTAAATTCAACCTTTTTCCATTCAGGCTTTAATGTATCTTCTTGTAAAGGCCTTGATATCAAAAGCCTTACTCCGTTGGAACCAATGTCTATTGCACCGAATTTCATTACTTGCAATAATACACCTATTTTCCAAAGAATAAAGTGACTTTTACTTTAGTTTTAAGTTATTTTCTAGATATGTGATTCCGCAAGCTGTAAGTGTAAAACTATAAGCATTTAAATGATCAGAATCATATAAAATACCTGAGGTGATATCGCTTTCAATATCCCGGCAAGGGCGTGCGTAATCTTTTACGATTAAAGTTTTCAGTTCATCAGCGATAGCGTAATAGCTGAATTGCGGCAATTCTGAAAGCAATTGCTCGAAGGTTTCTTCAAAAACCAAGAGCGATAATATTTGTTCTGCCAGCGGGTCAAGTTGTTCTTCCATTTGAATTGCGTTTGCTTAAAGGCACATTTTTGTGTTCGTAGGGGCAATGCTTACAAGCACAGCCGCAGCAATCTCCCCGCTTCAAATGGTAGGCTTTCGTAAAAACCATAAAGCCATTTTTATCAAAGTAATAATCCTCGTTTACCAACGCCTGTTTCACCCCACAAATATACTAAGCCTTAGAGATTTATTTATTGCAAAATTCTATACCTCAATTTATCCACTCGATGCAGAAAACAAATTTCATAGAAATTTATTTTTATTACCTTTGTGTGTGCACATGAAACCTTATTTATTTATTCTTATTGCTTTTTGTTTACCGGCCTCTTTATCGGCTCAATGGAAAAAAATCAACAATCCTTCCAACAACAAAGACCTTTTTGATGTGCACATGATAGGCGCCACGGCATATGTGGTGGGGCAAAACAGTGCATTGCTAAAATCTGTCGATACCGGCAAAACATGGAGCAAGCTCAACCTTAGCATACCTGAAAATATGCGTGCCGTATTTTTCTTAAACAAGGACACCGGTTTTTTCATTGGCGAAAATGCACGCATTCAAAAAACAAGCAATGGTGGCAGCACCTGGACACAAAAATATGTGCGCACCGCTGCGTATGGTTACGACATACACTTTCGCGGTCAATATGGGATTTCGGTTGGTAAAGACATGTTGGCGTTGAGCAGCAACAACCTAGGTGAATCATGGGCCGTTGACACAACATTTATTTCAAACAAACGCTTAAACAGTGTGTGTATATTACCAAACGGACAGTGCTGGGCGGTTGGCGACAGTGGCTATATCCTCAACAAGCATATAAGCAGGAGGCTTTGGGAAAATAAAAAATTTAACAGCAAAATCAATTTGACCAGCATCACATCTATTGGCGATTCTATACTCATCATTTGTGGTGGAATGCCCGATAGTGCCACGGCTGGAAAGTTTCAAAACATTATTTTATTGAGCGCAAATGGAGGAAGCAGTTTTTCTCAAAGCAGCCTACCAGAAATGAAAATCCCCAACAGTTTGCATTTCTTAAATGCTGATACCGGATTTATCTGCGGCAGCAATGGTTTAATTTCAAAATCATACCAGCCAATAAACAACAGAGGTTTGCAAATTACTGGATCAGCTTCCTCGTTAAATTCTATATTTTTCAGCAAAAACATTGGTTTGAGTGTTGGCGATGGAGGAAGTATTTACAGAACAACAAATAGAGGTGGTTATGGATTAAGTTTGATCAGCAATAAGGAAACCCCATTTTCAGTCTACCCAAATCCAAGCAACGGTGTATGCGCAATCGGCAATTCTGCAGAAATAGAAAATATTAAAGTTTATAATGCGCTTGGCGAAGAAATTCAATTTGAAATGAATGCTGATTTATCTCAAATTCGCATTGATGCCAAGGGTCTTTTCATAATTCAAATACAAAGCAAAAACTCTGTTTACTGTAAAAATATTTTGGTGTATTAAGGCTCAGTAAACAATTCACTTATCACAGGATTGATTCTAGAAAAACGCACCTTTACTTTTTTCAAATCGTAATACGCTTCAACCGGAATTTTATCTGCTCTTCTAGCAATTAACTCGCCGTTAACAATGTAATAATATTCGAGTTCGTTGGCGAAAAACTTTATCCGATCAATGTCGCAGGTCTCATAAAAATAGGTGAGGTGAACCGTCTTGGTAATTTTCATTAAGCCCAAAAACAAAATAGGCGTTGCAAAAAACAAAAACAGAAATATTCGAATCGAACCACCATCGCTGTTATAAGGCTCTATGCGCATGGCTTTCTTAAAGGTTCTGCGTTTGTAAATGTTTTCTGCACTTTGATAAGCGCCAAGACCGAAAACAAATCCACCGAGTACAATGTACAGAATTTTATAGTTGAGCAAGTTAATAAACCAATGGTTGTAACACATTAATATGCCACTGAAGAACAACATCATGGACACCAAAAATCTATACTTGTGCGGAAAGTCATTCTCTGCTTTTAAAAACTCTTCGATAAACCGCTTGCGTTTGTTCTCTTTGTGGGCCCTAACTTTCGCTCGGGTTATCTCATCCTTGCTCGGCTTTGGCGCTTCGTTTGGCTTAATGGTGTAATAACCTTTGAGGGCATTGTCGTATAATATTTTATCATCGGGCTCAGACAATATATTATAACCCTGGGTAAGAATTTTAAAATATTCCTCGGCGTGCTTGTTGTTTGGATTGCGGTCGGGATGGTACAACTTCGCCAATTCGCGGTAACGTTTCTTAACCGTTTCTATGTCAGAAAACGATTCAATTTCCATGAGGCGGTAATAGTTGTGCTCGACCAAATTATTTCTTTCTAAACTGTGAAACTTTAACAACGCATGTGGAATACAGTTATTTTACAGCGCAAACAACTTAAACATTTAAAACTGCTTTAGGTTTGGATATAGCCGTTTGACTAAATGAATAAGATGACAAATATATTAAAATTGTGTTACAAATATTTACTTTTATGCGCTGTTGTTCTTGAAAAGAACACAATTAAAGCTAGTTTTGTTACCTAACAATTATTTGGTACGGTTTTCGTTTAAAATCCTATATGTTCAAGTCGTTTTTATTTCTAATCTTTTCATTGCCCATTTTTGTCCATGCACAATTGCAAGCAGACAAAACGGTGCACGATTTTGGCAACATCACCTATTTTAACAACGATACAGCTTACTTTACATTCAGCAACACAGGAGGCAAAAACGTTTACCTTTTGTCTACTCAACCCAAAGACAATTACGCTGTGCTTTGCAGCAGTAAAACCATAGCTCCCGGCAGCATCATGCTCATTGGTATTGTGTATTACACGGACAAAAAAGGAAGTTTTAACCAAGACATCCAATTGTATTTCAGCAACAGCAACACGCCCACTGTTTTAAAAATAAAAGGCAATATCAAATCAATTCGAGAAACAGCTTTCAGTATTTGTCCTTCAATTGAAAATAGCCGTCCGATAAAGAACGATCAAATTCCTTTGAGCATTACCGTGCGGGATGTCAACACCTCTGAAATTATAAAAATAGCCCAAGTAAAAGTTCAGAGAAACTACATAGACTACAGCTGTGTGCCTGGCTTTGAATCTTGGAACTACAAATGCAAAGTCGATTATGGAATAGTAAGTGTTCTTGCATCTAAAAAAGGCTATGCCAGCAACGCAATTGACTTTAATTATTCAGAAAAAAACCACGACTGTGTGATTTTCTTAACTCCAATAATTGATAGTACTGAGAAAAAGCCAGTTTTAATTCCAGATAAGAAACCGGTTTTAATTACAGAGAAAAAGCATGTCGAAAAGCATAAGGACAAAGACAGTCTTATTGTCCCAGAAACCCCTGCGTATGTGCCAGTGGCCTATAAAGATTCTGGGTTTAATTCATTTAAATACAAACCAAACCATTTAATATTTATCGTCGACATCAGCGGCAGTATGCGCGATTCGGGCAAATTAAATTACCTCAAAAAATCGATTAAAGAATTAACCTCCGTTATCCGACCTGGCGACTTCATAACGCTTATTACTTACACCAACAAAGTGCGGGTGGTGTTTGAGAATCTAAGTGGACTCGACCGCCGTGCAATCGACCGTGCCATCGATACACTTAAAGCAGGTGGAGGCAGCAATGGTTCTCAAAGTTTGGTAATCGCCTACGAAATTGCCAGAAAATATTTTATACAAAATGGGAACAACCAAGTTTTTATTGCTACCGATGGCTTACTAAACAGCAGCAAAATGAGCAACGAAGACTTGTATAAATTGGCTTCTAAAGCTTACCGTCAAGATAAGGTTATTTTATCGAGCATAGGGTTTGGACAAGACCTTAAAGCAATTGAATTTTTACAAAAATTAGCCAAACATGGACATGGTAATTTTATCCGCATAAACAACCCTGATACAGACATGAAAAACCTGATTGAAGAAGTTAAAATGCAGTGTAAGATTTAACAAGTAATTTGGCCCTAATTCCTGTCAAAACCCATATCAAAATATCCACCCTTTTTCTTGTCCAAAATTATTGTCACCTGTCGACAAGTAATAACCCCAATCGCAAGAAAGAAGAAGATTATAAACTTACTTTGTAGATATACACGCAAGATGAAACATCTAATTATTTTCTGCTTCTTCGCCATGACATTTGCAGCATCTGCAATGCCCAATGATTCTATCGGAACTAAAACAGTTGACGGCAAACGCTACATCTTGCATAAGGTGAGTAAGGGTGAAGGTGTTTACGGAATTGGAAAAAAATACGGCGTTCCTGCTGCAGAAATTTTTGCAGCCAATGAAGGTTCTCAACAGTCTATTCAAATTGGACAAGTGTTGATGATTCCAAAAGGCGAATCTTCATCATCTTCAAACAGCACGGCAGAAGTTACAAGTACCACCGCAAAAACCGAAAAAATTTACCATACCGTTAACAAAGGCCAAACACTTTCTTTAATTGCTAAAATGCACAACACCACCATTGCAAAAATTAAAGAAATGAATAAACTCAAATCGGACAATATCCAATTGGGTCAAAAATTGATCGTAGGCGAAAAAAAAATCACAGTGGCTACAACGGCTAAACCAAAACCTGCTGAGCCAGTTAAGCCGGTCGTCAAACCAGCACCAGTGCTTGAAACACCAGCAGCAAAACAAGTGGGGCAAAACAATGTGGTGGTAAACACACCAATCATTGCAGAGTCACCACTTGCAGACAATCCCGGAACGGTTAACACAACTTACAACACCGACGATGGTGATGAAGTTTCTGAAAAAGGAACCGCTACAATTTCCAGTGAAGGTGAGTTAAGTCAGGAAAGAAGCTTTATTTTACACCCAACGGCTAAAATTGGCACCATTGTAATGATTACCAATACCAGCAACAACAATACGGTCTTTGCACGTGTCGTTGGCAACTGCAAGCCAGAAGATGGTGTCATCTTGAAAATGAGCAAAACAGTTGCAGCCAAACTAGGTGTATCTGAAAACACTGAAGTTAAAGTTAGCTACGCAAAATAATTTTCAAACATTTCTATGCGCAAAGAATGGATGCAAATAGCAACGGTGTTAGTTTGGGCTATACTTGCATTTTCATTCACACTATCTCCTGCACTTATCAGCATGTCCTTTATTGGCCTTTCAATTTTAGGCCTCTTACAATTCAAACCCGAAGATTTTTCAAAGTTTGAAGCGATTCTTTCATCTCTGTTTGTTTTGTTTTTTGCAGGTTCAGCCTTTTCATTTTTATACTCCGAAAACTCGGATGAAGCCAGCAGAAAACTAATACTCAAACTACCCATACTCTGCTTTCCTCTTGTTTATAATGCGCTCAAAAAAATAGACAGCAAACACCATACAAGCCTTGTGCTTATTGGTTTGTATGCCATGTACCTCCCGGCAATAATTAGCGTTTACAATTATTTGTCAAACAAAACCCTATTCGATCAATTGATACTTGAATCGAAACCACTTCCTATAGAATTTGGCTATGGTATTTACCATATACAATTTTCAATTTTATTGGCAATTTCAGTCGTATTAGGTGTTTATCTTTTACTGCAAAGACGAACCTTAAATTTGAGCAAAATAGACAAGATAGTCATTTCTATTGTTGGTATTTCCAACTTTGTATTTCTGCACATATTATCGGCTAGAACAGGTCTATTAGCCATGTATATTGGACTCCTAATTATCCTTTTACCTGTTCTTATCAAACTGCCTTTGCGCAACAAAATAATCGCTATAGGAATGGGTATTGCCCTTCCATTAATTATGTTCTCAATGAGCAGCTCATTGCGCAACAGAGTGAGCAATACGATTGCTGATTTCGAAGTCGCGTGGAACGGCAAAGACGCCAACGACTATTCTTTTGCCATGCGGGTACAAGCATGGAAAAACGCCATTCAAGTGATTAAGAAAAACCCCATCTTAGGTGTGGGCATAGGAGATGCGGACAAAGAACTACAAGATAACTTTGCGCAGATGAACAGCACTATAACATCTGCAAACCGCAAAAACCCGCATTTTCAATTTTTCGAAACCGCTGCGCAAAGTGGATTGATTTCAGCCAGTTTATACCTATTAATCTTGCTCTTTGCCATATTTGGACAATCAAATAAAAACTATGCATTAGCGTCAATATCCTTGCTTTTATTTATTGCTTCTTGTTTTGAAAGCATACTTGAACGACAAGCGAGTGTGGTAGCCTTCAGCGTATTCATGGCGCTTGCTTTGGCTTATGAGAACAAGAAAACAATAACAGTTTAAGGCTTTATTTCGAGTTTTTTACGCACTTTCCCACTCTTCTCAACTAAGAACCAAATGCCGTTGGTTTTTCCCCTGCCTACAAAACAATTCACAGCCTCTTCGGCAGTTAAGTTCCTAAACTTGTCTAGTTTTTTTTCAGCCAAATCCAAATCGTCAAACTCCAAAAAGCGAACCCTCTCCCCTTTGGTATTAATGGCTAGCGTGGTGTATAAACCCTTAACCAAAGGGTCGGCTACATACAAAGTGGCTATGCCATTTCTAAACGTAGACGCTTTGTTGCTGTTGGGGCCACATGACTTTAATCCCGTTTGAATAACAACTCTACCCAAAGTATCAATATAGTCAATTAAGCTGTCTATTGCTACAGCACATAATCCTTCAGAAAATTCTGGTTGAAAACCACAAGGCAGGTTAAATCCACCCGCAATTTCTACACGAAAACTGCTGTCTGTAAACACAAACTTACCACAATATATCGTATCGCGAATATCCATGTTTTCTATTTGATAAGAGCCACAATCAAAATACAACAACATGCGGTTGTCTTGGTGTTTGTTCTCGTTTAAAAACCGTTGGGCATTAACAGAATCAATAGGATAAGTAGAGCGGGCATAAGCTCTAGGAAGATCAGGTAATTGAAACACAGGTGGAGCCGCCGTTTTTGGTTTAACGGCACCAGGCCTAGACGCTACAGCAACAATTGTTGGATCTTGCTTCACTTTCTTCGGCACAACATGCAGCGATATACGCTCAGGAACTCTTTTTCCCTTTTTGTCTATATAATAAACCTCGTAATAATGCTTTAAGGTATTCCCGCCTTTGTACACTTTTGCTTTTCCATTCTTAAATGGCAAGACCTTATTCCTTTGTGGTGAACAAGCCAATAAATTGGTGCTAAATTGCAGCTTTCCAAGAGTATCAATAAAACTTATCCTATTGTCAATATTAACAGCGCACAAACCTTCGCCAAAGCGAGGTTCAAAACTGCAAGGCAATGAAAATCCCGGTCGAATCTTAAGTTCATAATTTCGGTTTACAAACACATATTTACCACACAAACCATTGGTATCCCCATTCTTATAAAATATTTCGCAAAAAGGATCGCAATAAAAAGGCAAACACATTAAATCTTCACTAAAATGGTACTTTTTTTCATAGGCCACCTTTAACATACTGTCGAGATGCAACACCACTTGGCCTTGTGTCAAAAAAAAAGGGAACAATAAAACTAAAAAAAGAGTCTTTTTCATGGTTTAAACTTGGACAATAAATCTTGATCTGGCAACCAACATTCTGCTTTTTTACCATACCATTGGTAACGGTTTTTAGCCACCCAGTCGTACACGAAATCTCTAATAAAACGCGGGAAAACAAATAGGACAAAAGACAATGTGTAAGGGAAAGAAAGCACCTGTAAAATCTTCAAAACGGCTGTACTTTTGTGGTAAAATTTACCTTGGTGAAAAAACACGATGGAATCCATTTTTTGAAATTGAGAATTTGGCAATAGTGAAGCAGCTGTTGAACCTTGCAAGGGTGCATAGAACAAAATATTTTTCTTGTCGCGTTTAATCAACCATTGCACAACACCGCTGCAGAGGTTACAAACACCATCAAAAAAGACTATGTTTTGATTCATTAAAAAATTGGATCGCCTTGTTTAATTTTCAAACCAATACTCTCAATGCCATTAACCAAACTATCGCGCATATTCTGCTCAATAGAGATGGTGTATTCGCCTATGCTGGAAAAACGTTTGTTTTTAAACATTGGCAATTCGTAATCAACAGACGAACCCGTTGAACGCCCCAAAGGCTTGCCCATTTCATCGGTTAATGTAAAGTTAATTCTTTGTACAACAAATTTCCCATCAGGGCCTTTTACCTTAGCCAATAAATATAAATTTTCATAGGGATATGATTTTTGCATGCGCAACTTTAAAAAGAAATCATAATAGATACCTTTATTATTGATGGTGAACGGCAATTCTGGAATTTGATCATAACTCCATTTTGCTTCAGGTATATCTATGGTCTGGTCCACAATCTTACCCTTTTCAGAGCAAGAATAAAGCAGAACAAGGAACAAAACGAATAGGGAATTCTTCATCTTGCAAATTTACACAATGCATTCAACATATTAAAACTTCACTTACGTCTTAAGCACATAAATTTTAATTTATGATTTCTGTCTGTATTGAATTAAAAAAAACATAAAACTCAAAAAAAAACTTTAAGTTTGTTCAAAATTTAAGCCGCCACAAAACAGATGTTGGACCTATTGTTTCAAAACATTGATTTTCTAATAGATGTTGTCCTTGCATTTATTACCATGAGTTTGGGGCTTAGCCTAAGTAACAAAGATTTTGTAAACATCATCTCTTTTCCTGGCTCATTAACCATTGGCCTAATTGCCCAAATGGTTTTATTGCCACTTTCAGCTTTATTATTAATGATGATGTCGGATTTAGCACCTGCTATAAAAGTGGGATTTATAATCATCTCCCTCTGTCCTGGTGGTGTAACGTCCAATTTGGTCAGTTTCTTGCTTAAAGGGAATGTTGCCCTCAGTATTTCATTGACCGTTGTAAACGGAATATTGTGCATGTTTACTTTGCCATTCTTGGTAAACTTAGCCCTCGATTTTTTCATCAACAAATCTACTGTTATTGAACTACCCGTTTTACGAACCATTGAACACATTGCCTTGGTAACAATTGTGCCAGCTTTAATTGGTGTTTTAATTAACAGTAAATTGCCTGCTATAGCTGAAAAAATTAGACCTATATTAAAATATCTATTACCCGCGTTATTGCTTTTGATTTTTGCTATTAAGTTTTTAGCCCCTGTCGATAAAGGTGGAATCCATATCAGCTCAAGCGAATTATGGCAGCAAGGTCTTTGGGTATTACTATTGAATTTTTCAGGCATGTTCTTAGGGTATATTTTAGGTTCAATTTACACCATTAGTTTACAAAACAAAGTCACCATAATGGTGGAAGTAGGTTTACAAAATACAGCCTTAGCCTTACTGGTTTCTGGAAATATCTTGAAAAATTCTGACATGCAAAAACCTGCAATGGTCTATGCTATGATCACTTTCTTTTCTACCTTGGTTTTTGCCTGGATGATTAAAACTGCGTCAATTAAGCTTGCAAAAAAATAGACCCTTATTCTTTAAACTTTTTTTCATCCTTTGTTCCCTATCGGTACATATAAAAACGCATGCTCAAAACATACCAAAAATTGGACAAAACTACACTTTAGAAATTGCCAATTGGAACCTTGAATGGTTCGGCAAAACAGCCTCTGGATTTGGACCTAGTGACGATGCAAAACAACAAGCATTGATTCTAAAAACCATTCAAAATGCAGAGCTTGATGTATGGGGTTTATGTGAAGTTTCAGAAAAAAAAGCATTTGATTCTATGATGCTTAAATTGCCCAATTACCAAGCCGTATTAGCCCCCTATTTTCCTGAACAAAAAACCGCTCTCATTTTCAATACCAATCTGTTTTCACTTCTGGATTCAAAACTATTAGGCACTGAAAACAAAGACAGTTTTTCAACCCTTAGGTTCCCATTAGAAATTAGGCTTATACCAAAAAACGACATCGGCATTGACACTTTGCGATTAATCGTTGTACACCTTAAAGCAAACACTGGAACTGACAGTGCAAAAATGCTTGCCTATAACAGCCGTAAACGCTCTGCAGAATGGCTAAAAATGTATCTCAATAAATTGCCTCAGAACAATTACACCATGGTATTGGGCGATTGGAACGACGATATCGATTTGTCTATTTTCAACAATTTACCATCTCCATTTATCCGCTTACTAGACCAAGGATTTCGCTACCAATTCTTGAGTAAAAAATTCAGCGATAAGGGACAGGGAACCACCACAAATTACCCTGATGCAATTGACCACCAATTGGCATCCGCCGCATTAACTTCAAAACACAAAACCGACTCTTCTTTCATATGGCATCTCGAGCAATACATTAGCAACTATTCTACAACCTGCAGCGACCATTATCCAGTGTATTCAACATTCAACACCTATAGACAAAACATCTATTCTTTCAAAAAAAATGCGCGTGCATGCTTGTATCCGAATCCGGCGACTAATACAATTTCGATTGAAAATCAAATCCAAAATAGCCATGTAATAATTTACAACAGCATAGGCCAGGTGGTTATGGAAATAAGGGAAAATTTCACAAGCAATATTGATATTTCAGGTTTTCCAAAAGGCGTATATTTTGTTAAAATTTCATCCACGGTGTATAGCGAAATTTCAGAATTTATAGTAGAATAACATGCTTGAGAAAAATAAAAAAAACTATACGCCTAATGAGGCCAAATTAAAAATAGAGATATTCTGCAATTACCAAGAACGTTGCCATAAAGAGGTGCGCGACAAATTGTACACCTTTGGATTAATCACCCAAGACGTAGAGGAAATTATGGCCAATGTGGTGCAAAAAGGGATGATCAATGAAGAGCGCTTTGCGAAAGCATTTGCAGGTGGAAAATTCAGGCAAAAAAAATGGGGTAAAAACAAAATCATACGGGAACTAAAAAACAAACAAATAAGCGACTACTGCATCGAAAAAGCCATGAAGGAAATTGACCCAGACGATTATAAAAAAAACATCCAACGCATTGCCGAAAAATATCTCAAAAACATTAAGTCAGGATCATTGTTTGAAAAGAAATTAAAAACCGTTAAATACTTGGTGGGAAGAGGATATGGATATGAGGAATGTCAGTCCATTATGAAATTAGAATTCGAAAATTAAACCCTTAAATTTGCAGAAGCATGAGCACTACAAAATACAGCATATTAGATATTTGGGCCATATTAGAACGCATCAGCGACCCTGAAATACCGGTCTTGTCGGTGGTCGACCTTGGTGTGGTGCGCGAAGTGAACGAATTAGAAGATGGCTTTGAAATTCTCATTACGCCAACTTACAGTGGCTGTCCAGCCATGAGTATGATTGAGACAGAAATTATTGCCACCCTCAGTGAGATGGGCATCCCATCGAAAGTAAAATTAATTTTATCGCCTGCATGGACCACTGACTGGATGAGTGAAAAAGGCAAACAAAAATTAAAAGCCTATGGCATTGCACCACCAGAGGAAGAAAACATAGACATCAATGCACTATTTGGCAAATCACATGCGGTTGAATGCCCTCAATGCAACAGCAAAAACACCGTTTTAATCAGCCAATTTGGCAGCACAGCCTGCAAGGCATTATACAAATGCAAAGATTGCCTCGAACCATTTGATTATTTCAAGTGTTTACGTTAAATTTGTGGTTGACTCGTGAATCAAGTTATTAATTTGCATTAATAGGAATATTGCCCTACCTTTGCATTTTTTGACAAATACTTGTCATAGACAACAAAGACTGAATGGCAGAAATAAGATTAGGAAAAGCGGCATCGGAATTCAATGTAAGTACGCAAACAATTATAGAAAGTTTGCAGAAGAAAGGTTTTGCCATTGACAACAAACCAACGGCGAAGCTTACGGAAGAAATGTACGGCTACATTGCAGGCATTTTCTCTTCAGATAAAGAAGCAAAAGAAGAGTCTAAATCAGCAGGCCTTAAATTAAAAAAACGCGAAGATGTTGTTAAGGTTGAAGAAGTAGTTAACAAAAAGAAAGAGGAGGAAAAACAAATTGAGCCAGAACCTGAGCCTGAATTGTTTATCAAAAATATGACGCCAGAGGTAATTGCGCCGGTCGTTAAAGAGAAGCCAGCTCCAATTCCAGAACCAATAGTTGTAGTTGAAACGCCTGTTATTGAACCTATTCAAGAAGAAAAAATTGAAAAAACAGGTTTAACTGTTATGGGCAAGATCGAATTACCTGGTCCAGGCGGCAGGAAAAGAAAAGAAAATAAAGCACCAGAAGCTAAACCAATTATTGTGGTAAAAGCACCTGAGCCAATAACAGAAGTGAAACCAGTTCTTGTACCAGTTACAGAAACTGTTGTTCCAGAAATTGACGAAAGAGAATTGGTAAAAGCCAATTTGGTTGAATTGGACGGTCTAACCATCAAAGGTAAAATTGAGTTGAGACCTGATCCGGTAATGAAATCTAAATTCCTTACCCCAGCTGAGAAACTAAACAGAGAAAAACGCAAACGCAAGTCAGGTCCGCAAAAAGTTAACATTCAACAAGAAATTAAAGTTAACAGAACCAATATAGGACAAAGACCTAACGAGCCTAAAAAAGAAATTACCCAAAAGGAAATTCAAGATAAACTGAAGAAGACATTAAATAAAATTGACTCTTCAGGACGTGGTAAAACAAATAAATCTAAGTTTAAAAGACAAAAGAGAGACGACCACTATCAAGCTAGAAACGTAGAGAGGGAAAGAATGGAGCAGGAAGACTTAATTCTGAAAGTAACAGAATTCTTAACTGCGAACGATTTGGCGAAAATGATGGACGTTCAAGTAACGCAAGTTATTTCAACCTGTTTCTCATTGGGTCTAATGGTGTCCATTAACCAACGTTTGGATGCTGAAACCATTACTCTAGTAGCAGATGAATTCGGCTTTGAAGTTGAATTCGTTGATGCACAAGACACCATCGCAATTGATGAGGAACAAGATGACCCAACAAAAACAATCTCTCGTCCTCCAATCGTAACCGTAATGGGTCACGTTGACCATGGTAAAACATCTCTGTTGGACTATGTGCGCAATGCCAATGTAATTGCTGGTGAAGCAGGTGGCATCACCCAACACATCGGTGCCTATGAAGTTCAATTGGCAAAAGGACAAAAAATAACTTTCTTAGATACTCCTGGTCACGAAGCTTTTACAGCTATGCGTGCCCGTGGTGCTAAAGTTACCGATATAGCAGTTATTGTGATTGCGGCAGACGACAGCCTCATGCCACAAACGCGTGAAGCAATCTCCCACGCACAAGCAGCAAACGTACCAATGATATTTGCCATTAATAAAATGGATAAAGAAGGTGCTAACCCTGAGAAAATTAGAGAAGAACTTTCTGCCATGAACATTCTTGTAGAAGAATGGGGCGGTAAATTCCAAAGCCAAGAGATTTCAGCCAAAAAAGGTTTGAACATCGACAAACTTTTGGAAAAAATACTATTAGAAGCTGAACTCCTTGAGTTGAAAGCAGATCCAGAAAGAAAAGCGAAAGGTACAATTGTTGAAGCCCGTCTTGATAAAGGCCGTGGTGTGGTAGCAAGTGTATTGATTCAAACGGGAACATTAAGGGTAGGCGACCACCTAGTAGCAGGTTCTCATTATGCAAAAGTGAAAGCTTTGTTTAACGAAAGAAACCAAAGAGTGGAATTCGCAGGACCATCAACGCCTGTTAGTATGCTTGGATTCTCTGAAACCCCTTCAGCTGGTGACCCGTTAAACGTATTGCCAAGTGAAGATGAAGCAAAAGATTTAGCGAACAAACGCGAACAATTGATGCGCGAGCAAGGCATCAGAACAACCAAACATATAACGCTCGACGAGATTGGAAGACGTCTTGCTATTGGCAACTTCAAAGAACTTAACTTAATCATCAAAGGTGACGTGAACGGTTCTGTTGAAGCATTGAGCGATTCGTTGTTGAACCTATCAAATAAAGAGGTTTTGGTTAAAGTAATTCACCGTGGTGTGGGTCAAATCACAGAAAGTGATGTATTGTTAGCGTCTGCTTCAGATGCCATCATCATCGGTTTCCAAGTTAGACCAAGCTCTAGTGCCAAGAAAATTGCTGAAACCGAACAAATTGATATCAGACACTATTCAGTTATTTACCAAGCCATCGACGAAATCAAATCGGCTATCGAAGGTATGTTAAGTCCTGAAATCAAAGAAACCATTATTGGTAACGTTGAAGTCCGCGATGTGTTCAAAATCACTAAAGTTGGTACAATCGCAGGTTGTATGGTTACAGATGGTAAAGTTACCAGAAGTGCTAAAATCCGCTTAATACGTGATGGTGTGGTTATTCACCAAGGTTCTCTCGACTCTTTAAAACGTTTCAAAGACGATGTGAAAGATGTGGTTAAAGGCTTTGAGTGTGGTATCTCTATCAAGAATTTCCAAAATATAGAAGTTGGTGACAACTTAGAAATATTTGAAGAAACTTCAATCGCTAGAAAATTAGATTCTCTTTAATTTTTAATTAAGGAAAACCCAAAGGAATTTCTTTATGAAAGACCTTTCAACGTGAAATTTAAAAAATTGAAACATGTTGTTGGAGTACTCGCAAGCTCGTGAGAACGATACACTTCGTTGCGCTTAGTTCCTGCCAAAAACGCCATCAGCGAGATGATGCAGTAGTTGTTTACTTCATTTTGAATGACATGCTCCTCGTCAACCTAATCCGCATTCGCTTTCATTCTCACTCTCTTTTTGCGCCCCGATGACCGATGTGCAGCTCTTGTGGCGCTTTGGCCACAAAGCCGGAGCAAAGCGCAGACAAAGGGCACGGGAAGGCGCCCAAAAATTACACCGCCATCAAATTCCCTTTAAATATCTTAACGGCAATAGCGATAAGTATTACGCCAAAGAATTTACGAATAACCAATAAGCCGCCTTTGCCTAATATTTTTTCGATTCGATTGGTCGATTTCAAAACCAAATAAACAACTATCAAGTTGATGATTATTCCAATATAAATATTCACTGCTTCAAATTCAGATTTTAAAGACATAATGGTGGTTAAAGTTCCACTTCCTGCAATAATTGGAAATGCTATAGGAACTATACTACCCGATTTTGGATCTGGATCTACCTTAAATAAATCTCTTCCTAAAACCATTTCTAATCCAATAATAAAAATCACAATTGAACCAGCTAAGGCAAATGAATGGATATCGATTCCCAATAAATTCAAGAAATTCTCACCCACAAAGAAGAACAAAGTCATGAGCAAACCCGCAGTTAGCGTGGCAACCTCAGACTGAATATGACCTATCTTAGTGCGCAAGTCGATAACCACTGGAATAGAACCAATGATATCAATTACAGCAAAAAGCGTAAACGAAACAGTTAAGATTTCTTGGAAATTAAGCATGCAACAAAATTACATGCCAATTTCGGCATTCACCCTATATTAATTAAGAAAGCGGTTAAATTGGGCTGCTGCTTTGAAATGTTTCACTATGTATCCCAACAAATCATCTTCCAATATTTTATCGGCATCCACCTGGTGTACCAAGTAAAACCGTTTGTTAAAGATCAATTCCTGCTCCTTAGCTGCTTCCTTTAATTCTTTTGGAATTATCTTAGACTTATCGCCCCTCACTTCACCAAAAGACTGCTTAAATCCTTTGTCGTTAATTACTTTGCTAAACCCTTTTGGATCTGCTGCAATTTTTTCTCGAATATTTAAGAGCTGTTCTTTATCTGGCATGTAAAAACCAGTATAAATATTTAAAAATTCGGGGCCAAGTTCGATGTATAAACCAGGATCATGCATTTGTTTTTTCCCACCTTTTACAATAAGCGCTGACATTTGCAATTTGTAAGGCGATTTATCCTTACTAAAGCGAATGTCTTTGTTGATTCTGAAAATACAGTCACCGGCCTTTAAATCGCCCAATTCGGCATCTTTTTTCAATGCCTCGATGAGGTCGCCCACTAAAATCTCAAACTTAGCTTTAACTTCTGTTTGATAGCGGCTGCGGTTTTGATCAAACCAATCTTTATGGTTGTTTGACGCTAAGTCCATAAAGAAATGCAAATAAGCGTCTGTGAAATATTGTTTTTTCATTTGATTAACATAAAAAAAGCGCCTTTTTCAAGGCGCTTTTAAAATTATTTTTTAGTTTACAAAACACTCAATGACTTTACAACTGTTCCTTTATCGGTTTGGATTGAAAGGGTATACATACCATTGTTAAGACCTTCAATATTCAAGACTGTTTTATTTACAGCATCCATTGCAAAGCGCTTTACTTCACGGCCATTAACATCATAAACAACAACCTCATTGATTAATGCTTCTTCACAATGCAAAGTAACATTTTGCTTTGCAGGGTTAGGATACATTTTTGTTCTTGCCTCCAAAGTTGATTCCAAAATACTGTTTGGTGTTTCATCATCCAATAAAGTCACCGTATGTATACTATCTGGTCCAATCAAAGTTCCCCATGCATTGTCTCTGATTACCCAATTGATGGTCTCATTCAACTCGATTTTTGCATCATCATTGATTTTAGATTTTACATTGATACTTGGATTTGCTTGAGTTAAAATAAACAATCTGTTTGGCAACGATTGGTAATCTTCGTTTCTATTAGCAGTGCCACCTTTTATAACAATATTGATTTGTTGGTTAGTGGTTAAGTTAGCACACTGTAAAATAAATCCTTCTGTTGAGTCTCTGTTTTCTTTTCCTATTGATGTTGGGGTAGAGAAGCCAAAGATAGGAACTACTAAATTGATGAAATCACTCATTCTTCTGGGGAACAATTGGTAACCTGAAGTAAAAGGACTAGTAGCATCGTTTTGAGCGCCAAGACCGGCAATATTAAAGAAACCACTTGGAGCAGCTTTGCCATCAATATCGGTTTCGCTGTCAATGACCACATCAAACGAATCGTTAGCCGTTAAAACCTTTAAAGTAATTGAAGTATTTGCTGCCAAAGCGGTGCTTGGCCATTTTGAAGGATTTGATAACTTCACCAAATTGTATTTAACCAAGATTGATTCAGTAGTTTCGTTTAGAATGCTGACAACTTTTGCATTGCGCAATGTTCTTCCACTACCCAGCAACAAAATGGTGTCCAATTGAGTCAATTGAGCCATGCCGTTTACTTGAGCAACGCGACCATAGACTTGAACGCTGTCACCTTCAGTTACTGTATAACCTTTGTTTCCTCCTGAACCTTTAAATACTTGTATGCCACCTGTGTTGTCAACTACAGTGAATGAAGTTCCGTTAGGCGTGCCAACTGGTCCCATGTTTACACCATATACAACACCTCTAATAGCACAATGAACATTTAAACTGTCCAATACAAAGTTAGGTGCTTTTCCAAAATTCAATTTATTGATTTTATATTCCGGAAGGTCATTGTCTAAAATGCTAATTCTTAAAGTGTCTGGTTTTCCAATTTTAGCATTAAATGCAGTTCTAATAAGAAACACAGCATCTTCTTTTGGTTCGCTAATGTTGTCATCCAAAATTGGCAAAGTGTAAATAAAACTATCTGGATCTGCTGATGTAAAAGTAATAAATTGACTACCAGTAAAGGTAAAATCCGAACCCGCTTTTGCATTCTTAGGATCTGCAAAAGTTGACAGAACGATATCACTTTGGTTGCTGTTTCCACCCAACTTGTTAATTCTTATTTTCACACTTCCTACATTCTCTTTAACGGTAATTGTTTTGGTTGAAAAACTGTAAATTGGGGGTGCATCATTGTCTACAATAATTAAAGTAAACAATGAATCCTTGCCAATTGTGGCTGGAGCTGTTGGATTGCGCAAAACCAAAATCAAGGTATCGCTTCTGTCTTCTTTAAATAAATCGTTGATAATGGCTATGTTAAAATCTAAACTATCCACAACCTTACCCCCCGCAAATTGAACGGTGGTATCTTTATTGCTTGACCCCAATTTGAATTCACTAGGAATAAATGTGCTATCGGTCTTAGATTTAACCAACACCCTTACATTGGTGGCAGTGCTAGAACCTGAATTAATTTTTAATCTAACTTTAAGTATACCCTTTGCTTCTGAAACTGTTTCTGTTTTTTTAGCAAATGTTATTACTGGAATATCATTGTCAGTAATATTTATTGAACTGGTGGTTTGGAATCCAATTCTTCCATTTATTGGATTGGTCAAACGAATGGCAACATTCTCTGTGGATTCGCTTGCAAAATCATCGTTAATTTTAACTTGAATGGTATCTAGAGCTTCTCCATATGGCTTAAATACCAGAGGATATGATGTCAAAATACTATAGTCTACATTGTTGGTGGCAGTTCCAGCGGCAATGAATGCGCTAACTTTACTGGTATCACCGTTTCCATATCTTCTTCTGACAACCATATTAACGGTGGCATTTGCTTCCACCAAAGTGGTTAAGTTTGAAACAAATTCGAATTCTGGTTTTAACAAAGGAGCGAAATCACTTTTAATGCTAACTGGCTTAATCGCTCCACCTTTTCTGTTTTTGGTTGAATCATTTCCCCAAATTCCATCGGTTTCTGTGTTTGCATAAATAATGGTATCGAAAAAGGCATCACGGCTTTCAATTCTGGTAATCCCAGATGATAAGTTATTGGGAATAATGCTTCCCCATGAGCCAGAAACTGTATTTACTTTGTTGTTATACCAAGTTTGCATATTGGAATAAGAAATTCCGTCATTCTCAGTATTTGCAATAGTTATAGGTCTGCTAGTTGTTCCATTGATGTTGTCATACAACAAAACCATACTCTTTGCCTTTACAAATGAAGATCCAAATATAGCCGTTCCTTTTGATGCTGTTTGCGCTGTTGAAAATTGCAAAACTTCAATTGAATCGGTTAAATATACCTTTTCTGTTTGAGGAGAACCTGTTCCAATTTCTTCAAAAACAATTATCGGATACACAAATTTACCTGCGGCAAAACGGCTATCGTTGGTATAAAACGCCCCAAACCATCCAGTATATTCGTTCTGAGACAAGGCCAATGATATGGTATCATGCCCACCTGCAGTTGAAATACTAGGATTAGAAATGGTAGTCCATGATCCATTCTTCTTTAAAACTATTGGCGTTCCTACTCCTGTGGTCGTTGAACTAGAGGTATCACTCAAAGAAATGAAACGGGCGAAATATTTATATCTTGCACCGGGTGTTAATCCATTTATTTTAGCTTGGAACATAATAGGCAATCTGGTAGAGTCAGCTGAAGACGATCCAGTAGAGCCACAATACAAAGGAATTTTCTCTCCTTGAACCTGACCTGATACGGGTTTTTGCGCAAATGAACTTACTGCAACTAAGCAGCTCATCATTAAAATAGTAGCAATATTTTTTTTCATTAGTACGATGCTTTTTTTGCAAATATACTAAATTAATTGATTGCTTGGCACAGCGCAAAAACCTGAACTTTATCAATGCCAATTTCATTTAACAAGGTGGCACAAATTTCCAATGTCGAACCAGTGGTAATTACATCATCTACCAAGGCTACCCTCTGAAAAGGACAAGACAATTCAGTATTTATTTGGTAGGATAGCACAGATGAAGCCCAGCGGTCAAAACGCTTTTTTCGGGTCTGTGACTTTGCGTTTTCTTTCCTTATAATGAAATGATCTAGAAATGGAATTTCCAGTGCCTTCGCCATACCCCTAGCTATTGCTGCTGCTTGATTAAATCCTCTAGTCTTAAGTTTGTCGGGATGCAAAGGCACCGCACAAATACATTGAGGCAAGTTCAATAAGCGATTGGACTTTAGATCAAGCCCGTATAAATACCCCAAATGCTCCCCTAACGCTTCATTTCCCTTATACTTCAAACTGTGCATCAACTTCTGAACCATGCCCTTTTTGACAAAATACAACCATGCATCCGCAGAATCTATAGGCACTCGACCAGCAAAAAGTTTGTAAACCGAATTGTCGTGCATAGAGACAAAATTTGTCTTTGGCAACTGCAACTCGCAGTATATGCAAAAGTATTTTTCGCTCGACTGTTTGGGTTTATCACAGCCTGGACAAATGTTTGGATAAAACAAATCCAAAACATCATGTAACAATAAAAATGCCTTCATAGTTTATGTAAAGTTACAAAAAACTATGAAGGCAAAAAATCGTTTTTTTTACAAAAAAATGACTTAAGGCATGTTGGCCTTTAGCTTCATTAAGAAACCAATTTCGCTTTCCTTAAGAAATCTCCACTTACCTCTTGGCAAATCTTTCTTTGTAAATATACCCATGCTTACGCGGTCGAGTTTCTCAACTTCGTAACCCAAATGCTCAAACATTCTTCTCACAACTCGGTTTTTTCCACTGTGGATTTCAACACCTACATTGCGTTTGTCTTCATTGTCGACGAATGCCACTGCATCTGCATGCACCACACCGTCTTCTAGTTCTATACCTTCAACCAATTTGTCCAAATCGGTGCCACTTACTTTTTTATCCAAGACAGCATGGTAAATTTTTTTAATTTGGAATGATGGGTGTGTTAACGCTTGGGCAACATCGCCATCGTTGGTCAACAACAAAACACCAGTTGTGTTTCTGTCCAAACGACCAATTGGATATACCCTTTGAGGTATTTTATCAGCCAATAAATCAACAACAGTTTTACGACCTTTTTCATCGTCTGTGGTCGTTATAAAATCTTTTGGCTTATTCATTAAAATATAAACGAATGGTTCTGGTAGAATTTTTCTTCCGTCAAATTTAACTACATCACCTTTCTTTACGCGGTGTCCCATTTCTGTTACCACAGTTCCATTGATGTTTACTAAACCTTGTTTGATTACATCATCCGCCTCTCTTCTACTGCAAACACCAGAATTGGCGATGTATTTATTTAAACGAATATCATCTGGACTGTCTTGTGTTCCAGTTAATTCCTTCTTTCTATCTGAATATGATTTTCTAATCTGAACCTGTGGATCGTATTTCGGTCTGAATGGTTTATCAGCCTCGCCTTCTGGTTTAAAAGGCCTTTTTGGACCTTGGTCATCTGCATTTCTGCGGTAGTTATTTGATTTACCAGCATATCCGCCATCGCGGCCATCGCCTTCTCTATTTTTATAAGGTGCTTTGCCATCGGCATTGCGGTCGAACCCTGGCTTTTTATACCCGCCCTCGCTTGATTCTCTTTTCTTGTATGGAGAATATCCACCACCTTGATCACCTGATTTGGAGTAAGCTGATTTTTTGTAGCCACCTTCATCGGATGCACCTTCGCGCTTTTTGTATGGAGAGTATCCACCAGCATCGTTAGATCCATTGTTGTATCCTGGTTTCTTATATCCGCCATCTCTAGCGCTATCTTCTCTTTTCTTATATGGCGCTCTACCGCTTCCTTCTTCTGAATTTCTAGGGTAACTAGGTTTTTTAAAGTCAGAATCACCATATCCGCCTTCGCGTTTTTTGTATGGGGGTCTGCTACCACCTTCTTCTGAATTTCTAGGATAACTAGGTTTTTTAAAGTCAGAATCGCCATACCCGCCTTCGCGTTTTTTGTAAGGAGGTCTGCTTCCACCTTCTTCTGATCTTGGGTAACTAGGTTTTTTAAAGTCAGAATCGCCATACCCGCCTTCGCGTTTTTTGTAAGGAGGTCTGCTTCCACCTTCTTCTGATCTTGGGTAACTTGGTTTTTTAAAGTCAGAATCGCCATACCCGCCTTCGCGTTTTTTGTAAGGAGGTCTGCTTCCACCTTCTTCTGATCTTGGGTAACTTGGTTTTTTAAAGTCAGAATCGCCATACCCGCCTTCGCGTTTTTTGTAAGGAGGTCTGCTTCCACCTTCTTCTGATCTTGGGTAACTTGGTTTGCGCGAATCCGAATTGAATCCTCTGTCTTCACGGTCGCTGCCGTAGCCTCTACCTGCTGGTTTTCCACCGCGGCTATCTGGACCTTTGCGTCCGTATGATTTGTTGCCATCACGTGGCGGCAAGAAACGAGGAGGTGCTAATTCATTTGAATCGTCATTGGTTCTTGGTTTTTTGAATGAAGAATCTCTTCCTCCAAATTTCGAATTTGAATCTGAACGACCCGCAGATTTTTTATAAGAATCAGCTGGCTTTCTACCATCTGATTTCTTAAAGGGTCCTGAAGACTTTCCCGAGTTATTTTTACGTAAAGGCATTGAACTTGCAAAGATAATACTTTATACAACCCTTATCGCAACAATACAACACAAATCTTCATCAATTTCTGTGCTATTCCCGTATATTTAATACCTTATTTATCAATCACATCGCAAATACCTGCATTTTTATGAGCATAATCATTCAAGTATTTAAACTTAATTGCATTAACTTTGTATCTTTATAATCAAAATAAATTATTCATGATTGTCCCTAAATTTTTAAATCCAACAAATTCGTTCCATGCTGAGCTTAGAAAACGCATAAACGATTATTTCGTTGAGATCAAATCAAAACCAACCGGTAATGCTAAATTATACTCAAAAGCAATTATCCTAGTTACCAGTTTCATTGCTGTATACGTTCACTTAATATTTTTCACCTCCCCAATCCTTGCAATCAGCCTTATTGAATGCATGTTGTTAGGCGCTTTAACTTCGGCAATAGGTTTTAACATCATGCACGATGGCGCGCATGGTAGTTTTAGCCAAAAGAAATGGTTAAACGAATTGGCTGGCTTATCATTAAACGTCTTGGGCGCGAACGTGTTCATGTGGAAGACTAAGCACAATGTTGTTCACCACACATTTACCAACATCGAAGGGATGGATGATGACATCAACGCAAAACCTTTCTTAAGACTTTGCGAAACCCAAAAAAGATATAAAATCCACCGTTTCCAACACATCTACTTCTTAATGGCTTACTCGTTGTTGTACATCTATTGGATTTTCTTTACCGACTACAAGAAGTATTTCTTAAAGCGTGTAGGAGAAATGCCAATTAAAAAAATGAGCTTAAGCGAGCACTTTACTTTTTGGGGCTTTAAAGCATTGCACTTGGTATTGTTCGTTATTGTTCCAATTGCTGTGGTAGGTTTCCAAGCTTGGTTAATCGGTTTCTTAACTTATGGTTTATTCGCTGGTATCGTTCTTAGTTTGGTGTTCCAATTGGCCCATACAGTTTCTGATACCCACTTCCCTGTTCCAGATGTTCAAACTGGTAAAGTTGAAGACGAATGGGCTGTTCACCAATTAAAAACTACTGCCAACTTTGCAACCAAAAGCAAATTCGTTTCTTGGTTTACAGGCGGATTAAACTTCCAAATCGAACACCACTTGTTCCCACACATTTCACATATTCACTATCCAGCGATCAGTGAAATCGTTAAAGATGTTTGTAAAGAATACAACATCAAATACATCGAATACCCTAAAGTTCGCTTAGCTGTAGCATCGCACGTTGCACACTTAAGAGAAATGGGCAGAAAATAAGAATCAACAAAAAATACATCTAAACTAAATATAGGCAAGCAATTATGCTTGCCTATATTTTTTTGTAGTCATATAGACAAGATATATAGACTAATTGTAAGTTTCTATTTTTTTATCAAAAATAAAGTCTCAATTTTGCAACCATTATGTCAGTATTAGTAGGAAAAAAAGCCCCGCACTTTAGTGCATCAGCTGTGATCAACGGCGAAGAAATCGTAGAAAATTTCAGTTTAGACCAATACATCGGCAAAAACCATGTGGTATTGTTCTTTTACCCTAAAGACTTTACGTTTGTTTGCCCAACTGAATTGCATGCTTTCCAAGAAAAACTTGAAGAGTTCGAAAAAAGAGGTGTTAAAGTTGTTGCTTGCAGCACCGATACAGAAGAAAGCCACTACAACTGGCTACAAATGCCTAAAGACAATGGCGGTATCCAAGGCGTAACTTACACAGTTGTTGCTGACACCACCAAATCTATCGCCACCAATTATGGTGTGTTGTTCGGTAACTACGACTACAACGAGCAAGGTGAACTAATTGCTAATGGTCCAATGATCGCTTTCCGTGGCTTGTTCTTAATTGACAAAACAGGTATTGTAATGCACCAAGTAGTTAACCACCTCCCACTAGGCCGTAGCGTTGATGAAACCTTGCGTATGGTTGATGCTCTACAACACGTAGAAAACCATGGTGAAGTTTGTCCAGCTAACTGGGAAAAAGGCGATGATGCAATGAATGCGACCTTCAAAGGTGTTGCTGATTATTTAAGCAAACACTAAACGTATAATATTTAATATGCTAAGAGACCGGTCAATAGATCGGTCTTTTTTTATGCCCAAGAGTTTCAACAACTTTCCAGGCAGCGATTTAACCCATACCCAAGATTGAGTATGTTCTTTCGCTAATAAATTCAGTGAACCAAACAATAGATTTTACTATGGCCATATTTGATGGCAATACTAAAGTTGCAAAGCAATTTTTTCATGGGCTTAATTCATCGCCCATAAAAAAAGGCCGGTAAACTATATATTTTTTCATGCCCTTTGGGGGGCATAAAAAAAGGCCGGTAAACTATATATTTTTTCATGCCCTTTGGGGGGCATAAAAAAAGGCCGGTAAAAACCGACCTTTCTTAAACCTATGAAAACTATTAACCTCTCTTTAAAGATTAGCGCTTCTCTGCAATTCTTGCCGCTTTACCACTCAATCCTCTTAGATAGAAGATTCTTGATCTGCGTACTTTACCAATTTTGTTCACTTCGATCTTATCGATGTTTGGTGAATGCAAAGGGAAAATTCTTTCAACACCTACGCCGTTGGAAATTTTACGCACTGTAAAAGTTGCGCTCAATCCTGCATTTCTGCGTTGAATTACATCACCTTGAAACAACTGGATTCTCTCTTTGTTTCCTTCTTTGATTTTGTAATGAACTGTTACTTTATCTCCTGCTTTAAATGAAGGAAGCTCAGCTTTTAAATATTCTTTTTCTACAAACTTGATTAAATCCATGGTGAGTATAAATTTTGGGATTGCAAAAATAGCTATAAAACTTTAAAATACAAACCTTTTTTATCTTTCTTCTGTCTAATAAATCCAATATCGACCCTAAATGTTAATAAATCGGAGGCATAAACCAGATAGTCAGAGCTTTACATTATCTTTAAATTAACAAAGTATTTGTCTCAATTCAAGCCAAACTGTGCCATTTAACTAAAAAAACCAGGCTTGAATGTACACTCAAACCTGGTTTTTATGATTTATTCTCTTAACTATTGAGCTGCGTTCTTGCGAATGATGTTTAATGCACCACCTGCTTTGAACCATTCAATTTGCTGTTCGTTGTATGTATGGTTGCAAATTACCGTATCAACTGAACCATCTTTATGGTTTAAAGTTAATGTTAATGCTTTGCCTGGGGCAAACTCCATCAAACCGCTCAAATCAATTGAATCGTCTTCTTGAATTTTGTCGTAATCTGCTTTATCCTCAAATGTCAATGCCAACATACCTTGCTTTTTAAGGTTGGTTTCGTGGATCCTAGCGAACGATTTGGTTAAAACCACACGAACACCTAGGTGCCTTGGTTCCATAGCCGCATGCTCTCTGCTCGAGCCTTCACCATAATTCTCATCTCCCACCACAATACTGCCTATACCATCTGCCTTGTATGCCCTTTGAACTTGTGGAACTTCATCGTAAGCACCAGTCAATTGGTTTTTAACTGAATTGGTCTTCTCATTGAAAATATTCACCGCACCTATCAGCATATTGTTTGAAATATTGTCTAGGTGACCTCTAAACTTCAACCATGGACCAGCCATTGAAATATGGTCGGTTGTGCATTTTCCTTTTGCTTTGATTAACAATTTCAAGCCTTTCAAGTCGCTACCTTCCCAAGCCGCAAATGGAGCTAACAATTGCAAACGGCTACTTGTAGGCGATACTGCTACCACCACACTTGATCCGTCTTCTGCCGGCGCTTGATAACCTGCGTCTTCTGCAGCAAATCCTTTAGAAGGCAATTCAACACCTGTAGGTTCATCCAATTTCACTGTTTCTCCATTTTCGTTCACCAAGGTATCAGTCAATGGATTGAAATCCAAGCGACCTGCAATAGCTAATGCAGTTGTTATTTCTGGACTAGCAACAAAGGCATGCGTATTTGGATTACCATCTTGTCTTGCCGCAAAGTTTCTATTAAACGAGTGAACAATTGAGTTCTTTTCTTTTTTCTCAGCACCCATCCTGGTCCACATACCAATACATGGTCCACATGCATTTGCAAATACCGTGGCACCAATTTTATTAAACGTTTCAATAAAACCATCGCGCTCAATGGTGTATCTCACCAATTCGCTACCTGGAGTAATGGTAAACTCAGCTTTGGTTTTTAAGTTCTTATCTGCAACTTGTTTTGCCAAACTAGCAGCACGAGAAATATCTTCATAACTGCTGTTGGTACAACTACCAATCAAACCAACTTCAATATTCATTGGCCAACCGTTTGCTGCTGCAGTTTCTTTCATTTTAGAAATAGGTGTAGCCAAATCTGGCGTAAATGGTCCGTTGATGTAAGGCTCCAATTCAGAAAGGTTCAATTCAATAACTTGATCGAAATACATTTCAGGATTGGCATAACATTCAGGATCTGCTGTTAAGTGTGCACGTACTTCATTTGCCAAATCAGCAACATCTGCTCTGCCAGTTGATCTCAAATAACGCTCCATGCTGTCGTCATATCCAAAAGTTGAAGTGGTAGCTCCAATCTCAGCACCCATATTGCAAATGGTACCTTTACCTGTGCAACTCATTGAATTTGCTCCTTCACCAAAATATTCAACAATTGCTCCAGTTCCACCTTTTACGGTTAAAATACCGGCAACCTTTAATATCACATCTTTTGGAGATGCCCATCCGCTTAATTTTCCTGTTAATTTGATACCGATGATTTTTGGAAACTTTAACTCCCAAGGCAATCCTGCCATAACATCACAAGCATCAGCTCCACCAACACCAATGGCAACCATACCCAATCCACCCGCATTAACGGTGTGTGAATCGGTTCCAATCATCATTCCACCTGGAAATGCATAATTTTCTAAAACCACTTGGTGGATGATACCAGCACCTGGCTTCCAAAATCCAATTCCGTACTTATTACTAACCGATGACAAGAAGTCAAAAACTTCTTTGCTCTCTGAATTTGCAAATTCCAAATCTTTTGTTGCTCCAACCTTAGCGTTAATCAAGTGGTCGCAATGCACTGTGCTAGGAACAGCCGCTTGTGGGCGACCAGCTTGCATAAATTGCAACAAAGCCATTTGTGCAGTTGCGTCTTGCATCGCCACACGGTCTGGCGCAAAGTCAACATAGCTGTTTCCTCTTTCGTAAACATGCTCTGCAGTCCCAGCGCTTAAGTGGGTATACAAAATCTTTTCAGTAAGGGTTAATGGTTTTTGCAGAATTCTGCGTGCAGCTTCTATGCGTTCAGGCATATTGGCATACACTCTTTTGATCATGTTTATATCGAATGCCATGGTAATAAAATGTGTCGCAAATTTATGAAATTAAACTCAAATACTCAAACCGCTCTTGGAGTTTTTGAACAAGGCTGATTCAAGCCATAATTCACAGCAAAAGCAAGCTTATTTGTCTTTCCAAAGGTTATTTTCCCTTAGCTTCAAGGAAGCCCCAAAGAAAATCTTAGCCGTTTCCTCAAAAGAGGCCGTATAGTCAGACACAAAAAATTTGTGCTTAGGTTCTGTTGTTTTTGTATTCAACAAGCCCTTATCGTTCAAAAACCTTTCAACAGCATGAGAGACAATCTCGGCTGAATTGATAATATTCAATTTGCCCTTGTAGTAAGAACTTATTTCATTGATGATTAAAGGGTAGTGGGTACAAGCCAATATAATACTTTCAATGCCCGCCAAATGGGGATTGTCTAAATAAGAATGAACAATGGTTTTAGAAATTTTGTTGTTAAAAAAGCCTTCTTCGATCATTGGCGCCAACAAAGGTGTGGCCAATGATTTTAACTGCATTTTAGGATTGGCCTTTTCAAATTTCTTTTTGTAAACCGCGCTGCTTACCGTCCGCTTGGTTCCAATCAGTCCAATTTTTTTGTATTGATCTTGGTTTACAATGTATTCGACAACTGGGTCGATTACATTGATTACAAATTGTTTATCAGGCAAAATCGATTGAACTTGCTTAAATGCTGTAGCTGATGCTGAATTGCATGCTATAACAATCAACTTACACGGCTGCTGAATTAGAAACTCAGCAATTTTAACTGAATAGTCTTTAATCGCATGGGGCGATTTTTCACCATAAGGCATGTGGGCGGTGTCTCCAAAATAAACCAATTGCTCATAGGGCAGCAAATCGTTGATCGCTTTAGCAACCGTCAATCCGCCAATCCCAGAGTCAAAGACCCCGATTGGATAAGATGCCTTGGGTGAAAACTTGCCTGTTGACAAAACTATCTTGCTCCTGGCATACCAACTGGCTTTCCAGCTCCTGGATTTGCCGCAGGCTTGTCTTTGATGCCTAATTTGGTTTTTACAGCTGCTTCAATATTATTCTCTTCTGCTGCGTATATCAGCATACCATAACTGTTGTCGATGACATGAGAATAACCTTGTGCTTTCGCTACCTCAGCTACAGCTTCTTCAACTTTCTTTTTGATTGGTGCTACCAATTCAGTCATTTTAGCGGACAAACTATCTTGAATAGATTGTTGCTTCTCTTGATACATCAACTGCATGGTCTCAATATTTTGAGCATAAAGCTTCAATCTGGTTTGACTAGGTTGAGGCTTCTTAGATTCTAGTTCGTATTTTTTATTGACTGCCATTGCTTCTGCTTCGATCGCTTTCAACTCATCTTCCAATGATTGTTTGTACAATTCATACTCGTTAGATGCTTTGGTATAATCTGGCATTGCTTGAATAATATTCTGAAAATTTAAATGCCCAATTTTTTGAGCTTGAGCAACACTTGGAGAAAAGGCACACAGCCATAAAAGCGCTGCGGTAAAAATGGATCTATTCATTATTGGTTTATTGGTTTATTTATCTGTATCAATTGGGGTAACACCTAGTTCATCAAGCACGTCATCACTGCGGTCAAACTTAGCATTGCTGAACAAAATATTCATATTGGCTGATTTGTCAAAAATAAAATCTAAGCCGTTCTTCTTTGCAACCGCAATAATTGCAACAGAAATCTTTTCTTGTATTGGTCTGATTAACTCTAAACGCTTTTTGAACAATTCACCATTAACGCCAAACTTTTCTTGTTCAAACTTTTTCATTGCATCTTCTTTTGCAACGATGGCATCTTCTCTTTCTTTCTTTTGAGTAGCACTTAACAAAATTTCTTCGGCCTTGTAGTCCTTATACATTTTGTCAACTTCTTCTTTTAATATTTTCAAATCAGCCTCCCATTTGCTCGACAATTCATTTAATTGTTTTTGCGCAGCTTTATACTCGGTCATTTGACCTAATATGTATTCAGTGTCAACGTAGCCAAACTTTTGGGCTTTGGCTCCAAAAACAAAAAATCCAAAAGCTGCAATGAGTAAAAAAAGTTTTGTCTTCATGAATTTAAAAATGTTTATACGATTGCTTAAACGAATAATGTGCCAAAATGTTATAGGTTCGCAAAAATAATGATTTTTACCTTTTTAAAAAATTCTTTTAAGGCAAGAGTAAAGAACTGTCGCCATAGCTTAAAAACCGATAGCCATTGTCCATTGCATGGGCATACACCGTTCTCCAATTTTCCCCCAAAAGTGCTGAAATCAATAATAGGAGTGTAGATTTAGGTTGATGAAAATTCGTAATCAATCCTTTTACCACTTTGAATTCATAACCCGGAACCACCATAATTGAGGTTTCACCATAAACAGCTTCCAATTTGTTTTGATTCAAAAACCTCAAAACAGCCTCCATTGATGCCTCTACTGTGTATTCTGGCCTTCCCTCATATACAAATTGCTCTATTCGAAAAGGGTTCTCCCTTTCTTCAATCAAATTGACACCAGCCCAATACAAACTTTCCAACACCCTAGTAGAAGTGGTTCCAACTGCAATGATTTGATTGTTTTTTAATATCGATTCTATCGCCGCCTTGTCTGCTGAATATATCTCTTGATGCATATCATGCGCCCTGGCATCTTCAACTTTTACCGGCAAAAAGGTGCCTGCACTAACGTGCAAGGTCACAAAGTTTTGAGCAATTCCTCTTTTCTCAATTTCGTCCAATACCGCATCCGTAAAATGCAATCCCGCTGTTGGGGCAGCCACGGAACCCTGAATTTTTGAATACACCGTTTGATAACTTGCTTCATCGTGTTCATCAGCCTCATGCTTAATATAAGGTGGCAAAGGCAATTTGCCGATTTTCTCTAAAAGCTCAACAAAAGGGCTTCCACCCCTCCATGTGAATTCAACAACTAAGTCTTCTATTTGCCTCACTTGAACACCAATTCCTGCAATATCTATTTCTAAGACTTCATCAAGCTTCCATTTCTTTTTGTTTCCTATCAAACAAGACCAAGAACAATTCTCTTTCGCATTGAGCGCTTGGACATGCTCGGTCTTATATGGCTGAAGCAAAAACACTTCTATGTTTGCTCCATGGCTGTTCTTTAAAAATATCCTTGCAGGTATAACCTTGGCATTGTTAAAAAACAAACTGAAATTTACATCTAAATGTTCTGGTAAATTCGAAAAATAAGCATCCGAAATTTGCCCATTCTTATACACCAACAACTTACTGCTGTCGCGCGGTTCTGCCGCTGATTGAGCAATTCTATCTTCTGTAAGATTGTAATCGAAATCTTTTATTAAAACTGATTCACCCATTGTATTATTCACGCAAAAAAGCCAAGAATGGCAACATCTTCACAAGGGCATTATGCCTATGACTCATTGAATTTTTAGTTTCTGAATCCATCTCTGCAAATGTTTTATCGCTGCCTTTGGGAATAAACAGTGGATCGTAACCGAACCCGTTATTCCCCCTAGCTTCATTAGCAATTTCTCCTTCAATAAATCCTTCAAAAAAGAAAGTCTTATGTGGCATGCGCAAACAAATTACTGTAACAAATCTAGCTTTCCTATTTGTTTTGTCCTTTAAATTTTCCAACAACAATGCATTGTTCTTTGACGTATCGGCAGGCTCTCCAGCATATCGTGCGCTGCGAACACCTGGGGCTTTTTTAAGGGCTTCTACTTCCAAACCACTGTCGTCTGAAAAACAAATCATCCCACAGGCATCAAACAATGCATTTGCCTTGAGTGCTGCGTTTTCTTCAAATGTTTTCCCGGTCTCTTCTACGTCTTCCGTAAAGCCTGCTTCAGCAGAAGACAAAAGTTCAAATCCTTCTGGCAACAAAGCCTTTATTTCATCTATCTTGTGTTGATTGCTCGAAGCAAATACAATTTTAACTGACATAATTATTGAATTTGAAACATCCTTTTCACCAAACTCCACAACTGTTTCTTCTTTTCTTGGTTCTCAGAGATGTCTTTTATTGAATCGACATACAATATGCGGCAATTGCCTTGTAAGGCACCACCCCATAATTTGCAATGTATGCCTACTTTTTCAGGATTGGCACCCCAAAAAACACAATACACAGGACTGAACAATTGCTCTAAATTGCTCCATTTAACTCCTTTGTAATCACTGATATTAACGATTGAAAAACCATCTGCATCCATTGAAAATTTGTCGTTCTTAATCGAAGTAATAATTCTGAAAAAGAAGTCGCGCTCAGTCTCCGGTATGATGTGTTCGTTTCCATGGTCGACGATATTTAAGAAGCGAAATTTATTCCCGCCCTCAGATTTCATCTCTTCAAACCATTGAATCTCATCTATCACGTACAATTCATCTCCCATTAGCATATTGACCTGCTCGGGATTATTTTCTGAAATAATTAGGTTTTGATACATGGAATTGATTTAATTTGCATTTCAAATGAGCCTCAAAATTACGACAAAACTGGTAGAAGAATCAAAAATATCTTCTTTCGATTCAGAAAATATTGTGTTTGGTCATGTATTTACCGATCATATGTTTTCTTGCGATTTCAGAAATAATGAATGGCAAAATTTTAGATTAGAACCCTTTGATAATATTTCATTAAGTCCTACCCTTTCTGCTTTGCACTACGGACAAGCCATATTTGAAGGCATGAAGGCCGTCAAAAATACAGATGGTGTCATTACTTTGTTTAGACCCTTAGACAATTTAGCACGTCTTAACCGTTCTGCTGAAAGAATGTGTATGCCAGCCCTCCCTGAAGAGGTTTTTATGGAAGCGCTTAAACAATTGGTAATTGTTGATTCTGCTTGGATTCCAACAAAGGAAGGCAGTTCATTGTACATTCGCCCCTTCATGTTTGCAACCGACGATTACTTAGGTGTTAAACCAAGCGAAAGCTACCGTTTTATGGTGTATGCATGCCCCGTTAGCTCTTACTACAGCCATGCACTTAAAGTAAAGGTTGAAGAACATTATACCCGTGCTTCTCAGGGTGGTGTAGGTGCAGCAAAATGTGCAGGAAATTACGCTGCCTCTATGTACCCTACAAAATTGGCACAAGATGAAGGTTTTGACCAAGTGTTATGGACCGATGGCGAAACCCACTCCTACCTTGAAGAAACAGGAACAAGCAACGTCTTCGTTATTACCGATGATGCCATATACACCCCAGAACTCAGCGACAGTTTGTTGGCCGGAATAACCCGCGATTCAATTATTAAACTATTGCGCAGCCAAGGAAAAAACGTTATTGAAACCAAAGTATCTGTCAACGATTTGGTAGAATGGCACAACAAAGGATTGGTTAAAGAAATGTTTGTTTCTGGAACCGCTGCAACTGTTACCAATATAGAACTGTTTAGCTACAAAGGTCAATCCTACGAAGTAAACGCAAGCGAAAACTTACTAAGCACCGATATCATTAAAACTTTTAACCAAATGAAAACTTTGGTATTGCCAGATCCGTTCAATTGGATCACGGTGGTTAAAGCATCGGAGCTAATAACACCATAAATATGTATGAATTTATAGAAGGACACATCGAACACGCCAATCCTGCTTTTATAGTTATAAACGTGGGCGGCATAGGGTACCATTTATCAATTAGTATAAATACCTTCGAAAAAATCAAGACCCTTAAACAGGTGCGCTTGTTAACGCATTTATCCATTAAAGAAGATGCCCATTCGATTTATGGGTTTTTTGATGAGCAAGAGCGTACCTTATTTAGATATCTCATATTGGTTAACGGTGTAGGTGCTAATACCGCCCGCATGATTTTAAGCGGGCAAACTCCATTGGCAATTATTAGTGCAATTAGCACAGGGAACTTAGCCATGCTCAAATCGGTTAAAGGTGTTGGTCCTAAAACCGCTCAAAGAATTATCATTGAGTTGCAAGACAAAGTCAATAAAATTGCAACCCCTGGCGAAATGTCTCAATTCCCTGGTCATACAGGAGTTCAATCTGAAGAAGCTTTATTGGCTTTATTGGCACTCGGTTTCCCAAGACCGGCTGCAGAAAAAGTAATTCAAAAAATCACTGGACACTCTCCTTCGCTCACTGTTGAAGACATTATTAAACAAGCTTTGAAATTGCTGTAAAAGCGAATCCATCGCAGGGAACAACCTGTATTTTCCATTCTTATTTATACTTGAAACCATCGTTTCATGAGTTGAATAAACTTGCATAAGCATTTCGATTTGTCATTAGATCCTTCATCTAAAACACCTCAAAATTGTACAATTTGGATATTCATGATTTTTGAAGTAATTTTCCAACTTTAAGTCAAGTTTAGAATCACAATGTCAACAAAGCAAAACAGCAGCGATAAAATAAGCAGCAATGGCACCAATACCGCCGTTTATATTAGCCAGTCAAATGGCAATAAACATGCAGAAAAGGACTTATTGGAATTGGCTGAAATATGTTCCAAATCAAACAATCCGTTCACTTTATTTGCTTCAGAAAAAATAAAATCTAGCTCAATATCTGATCTCCAAAAAGACAGTAAAATAAAAATACTTAACGCCAACGAATTAGGCGATGACATCAAAAACGCTCTTACGCTGCAACTCCCATTGAGCAATAAAGCCGATGCAATATTAAAATGGGCGCTTAATGCCAATAAAGCTTTCAATGGTCAAAATATGGTTGCTGCCATTGGCCGTAATTCTGAAAAAGCAAATTTCTACGACAAGCATTTGGTATATTGGACCAATTTTTGGCCAAAGTTTTTCACCGGAGCTAACAGCAACTTATCGTCTTGTGAAGCTGTATTACTCTCTGAAGATGACTTCGAAAATTTAGTACTTGATAAAAAAATAGACAGTGCATGGCAATTGGCCGCCATAGGCGAAAAAGAGGGGATGTGCACCAAGGTTCCTTTTGAATACAAAGCCAGTGATTTTAAACTTGGAGATGCCAGCAAATCATTTGCACGTGGCATAGTTGATGGGGTTAAAACCATTATTAACTATTTCTTTAAAGCCGTTAATCCCGGCCCTCAAATTACCGATAGGACCAATATAAACCATGGTCTATACAAAAAAATATTTGGCTTTTCTGCCCTGATTTTACTTATCGGCATGTTGGGTATCAGCAACGATTACAACGTAACATGGGATGAGCCCAACCACAACAACTACTCTCAAGATGTACTAGACTATTACACCAGCATGGGTGAAGATACCAGCATGTTCGACTTCCAAGCAGAAGGTCACCGCGACAACTTCACCAACGTCTTATATGGCATGGGCATTGACGTCTTGGCCTCTGGGGTTAACAGAATTATTGGAACCAACGAAACAGCAGAACCCAAAGACATTATCGCTATTACTTTTACCGGCAATATTGTAGACAGTCTTTTTAACAACCAATACAAACGCTATCCAATTGATGAAAGTGGATTTATAGACCACCGCACTTTAGGTAAAATCAATGTTTCAGGAAAAACCCTTCCTGAAATTAAATCACTACTTAAAGACAAGCTAAACGAAGGTTCAGTAAATGCTTCAGTAAGTGTTGGTTTTAGTAGCTTCAAGCCCCACCACGCAGAATTTGTTACCAGGCACATTTTAAATACCATAACCGGTTTCTTAGCCATATTATTTGCCTCTTTATTGGTGAGGATGCTGTCTGGTTGGTTGCCGGCTATTATTACCTTAATCGCCTTAGTTTGCTCACCTTCGTTCTTTGGTCAATGCTTTAACAACCCTAAAGATATTCCATTTGCTGCTGGTTACATCTTGTCTCTGTATTACCTCGTGCGCTTGCTCAAGGAATTGCCTTCTGCTAGACATCAAACAAAAGTGATGCTTGCTTTGGCCATTGGATTCACCATTAGTATCCGTGTTCAAGGGGTATTGCCTCTTGGATTCTTATTGATGTTTATGGGCTTGCATTGGTTGTTAAACTACGCCAACAAAAAAGACAATAAATTTTTAGTCTACGTTAAACATGGTTTGTTAATTGGCATCGCTGCTTATATTCTTGGAATTTTATTCTGGCCTTATGCTTTAAGAAATCCAATAGAAGGAACACTGAAAGCACTAACTGAGTTTGACAAATTCTCTTACCTTACCTACTACGAATTATTTGATGGGGTGCGTTTGTTCGACAAGCCTTGGTACTATGAACCTAAACTTATCATGCTTACGGCGCCTTTAGCCGTTTTGGCTGGTATAGTCCCGGGCGTACTTTTAGGCTGGAAAAACGACAAAACTCAAAGACTAATGATAGGTTTGTTGCTATTAGCCACCTTCTTCCCTTCTGCTTATATTATTTATAAAAAATCATACGTATACAACGGATGGAGGCATTTTATTTTTATATATCCTTCTTTAGTCGCCATTGCAATCTTGGGTTGGTATTGGTTATCCAGTTTGTTTAAGAACGCCAAAATCAAAATGGGTCTGATGCTAATTATTGGTCTGACGTTTATCAAACCAGGTATTTGGAGCATAATCAACCACCCTTACCAATACATTTACTTCAATGAAATTGCTGGAGGAGTTGAAGGTGCAAACGGTAAATACGAGCTTGATTATTGGAACCAAACCCCTAGAGCGGCCTTTAAATGGCTAATTGAAAACCATCCTGAAGTATTAAAAGGCGATATCAAAGTAAGCAGCAACAATATTCAAGAAGCCCTTAAAACATTTGTCCCAGAAGGCAAAGAAGTTAAATATGCTTGGACCCGAGAATACGAATGGGCTGACAACAATTGGACTTATGCCATTTGGACCACCAGAACACTGTCGAAAAACCAAATTTTGAATGGATACTGGCCACCTAAAGGAACCATTCATGAAATTAAAGTGGATGGAGTTACCATTGCCGCAGTGGTGCGTTCAAACAGCAATTACAGCTACCTTGGCAAACAATCTTTAAAGAAAAACAATGGTGATTCAGCACTTTGGTACTACGAACAAGCCTATGCTTTTAATCCTTTGGAAGAAGAGTATGCAAGAGGGGTTGCAAATGCATGTAAAATGAAAATGAAATTGGATTCTGCCATTATGTTTTATAAAAAAGCTATTGAATTGAGAGACGGTAATTATGAGGCTTATCAGAGTTTAGGCGAAGTATACTACACCCAAGCCTTAATGGCAGACCAAAACAATCCCAATCCAAAAATGTTGGAAATGGCCTTTGAAAATTTGGCCTTGGCCTTTAAACATAAAAAGAATGCCTCAGCACCCTTGTTGATGGGAGAGATTAAACTGCAGCAGAAAAATGCGGTGGAGGCTAAAATGTATTTTAACATCTTCAACCAAGCCTATGGCAATGTTGGCAGAGGATATTTAGGTCTTGGGAAAGCGGAACTTATTTTAGGTGAACAAGATTCTGCTTTTTACAACTTACAAGCAGCCATACAATTAGATCCTCAAAGTCCTGAAGCTTACTACATTATTGGAACTGAATTGCAAAAAACTGGCCGTGAAAAAGAAGCGGAACAGTTTTTGAATGAATATATGAAATTAACAGGAATGCCTCAACAGTAAATAAACACATGCAGCATTTTAGCCAGATTATGTGTCTAATATAAAATGAAAAAAATAGTCCTTGCCATATTGCTTGCAGGACTGATGCAAAAAGCTTCAGCTTCCCACATTGTGGGTGGGGAAGTGATGTATCAATATTTAAGCACTTCCAATGGTTTCAAGAATTACCGCGTTACCATGTATTTATACATTGATTGTGTAAATGGTAACGCTGATGCAATAGCAAGTGATTATGAAGCTTTTTTCAATGTTTTTAGAATGAGCAACCAATCGCTACAAACCAATTTGTGTAAGACAGTTGCTCGAACAGGACCGGTCAAGGTGAGCGATTTAAATTACAAGTGCATAAAAAACAAACCTAACGCCTGTGTAGACAAATACACCTACACCACCACCATGAGTTTGCCTATAAACACTCGGTATTTAATTAGCTTTGAACGTTGTTGTAGAAACAGAACCATTAATAATATTGTTTCACCTGAAAGCACTGGCGCTACTTATTTTACCGAAATAAACACTGCGCTTAACAACAGCTCCCCTTCGTTTAAGTATCTCCCACCCAATTTTCTTTGCACCAATGCACCTTTAAAATTTGACCATAGTGCGGTGGATGCTGATGGTGATTCTTTGGTTTACGAATTGTTCCAACCTTTTGATGGAGCTGGAACCTCGCCTAGCATCGCGTCTAGACCAGAATACTCTGACCCTAGCAATTTACCAAATTATCCCAACAGTTTGGTTATTTGGGAATCTGGATTTAACACCTACAACAATCAAATTAATGGCAGTCCCACTTTAACAATAGATAGAAGAACTGGTAAACTTACATTAACGCCCAATATCATGGGGCAATATGTCATTGGCATCAAAGTAAAAGAGTATCGAAAAGGTGTTTTAATTGGCGAAACCAAACGCGATTTTCAATTCAATGTGGCCGATTGTAATTTTGATGTGGTGTCTTCTTTCTTTGTTCCTCAAAAAAACTGTGCAGGCAATCCTATAACATTCAATAACCGAAGCCAAGGTGGTATTCGATATTCTTGGAATTTTGGTGATTCTAACACTTTAGCAGATACTTCTAACCTCAAAAACCCGAGTTATACCTATAAAACTCCGGGAACCTACACAATCACTTTAGTAACAAGCAGCAGCGTTTGCATCGATACCAGCGACTATGAGATTACCGTCATTCCGAATTTTGTAGTTAAACTGCCCAAAGACACTCTGGTGTGTGGAAATTTCAGCAAATTATTATCATCAAATTTGAGCAATAGCCCGGGCAAAACTTTCCAATGGAGCACTGGGCAAAATTCAAAAACAATTACCGTCAACAAAGGTGGCTTGTATTGGCTGTCGGTTAGTGAAACGCCATGTATTTCAGGCGACTCAATTTTCATAACCAACGATTTAGAAAAACTAAATTTAGGCCCCGACTCGGTTATATGCCGCGATAGTTTTGTTCAATTCACCTATCCTGGTAAGCCCGGATACAAAACCTATTTGTGGAACGATGGCAGTAAAAAAGATTCTGTTTTTATCCCACAACTTGGGACCTTCTGGGTTAGTATCACCAACAAAAACGATTGCCCATCAACAGATACCATAACTTTTGTTTTATATCCTCCGCCACGCATTAGACTTTTTGATAGCCTGTTTTGCAAAGGCACTTCGGTGGTTCTGGATGGTGTTAATTATTCGGTTAAGACCAAACTAGAAACCAATTATCTCTGGAATACAGGCGATACCAGTTCTAAAATTACCACCTTTACACCAGGCAGGTATATCATAAAAGTAAGAAACCGACTATGCACAGTTTTTGACACCGCGGTATTGACGCATATTGAAACAGGTTTGGATTTAGGCGTCGACACCTTTTACTGTGGACCAGTTGACCGTTGGCTATACCCTCAAAAAGGTTTTGTAAAATACCAGTGGCACGACTTTGCCGAGACCATTAATTACCGCGCGCTATCACCAGGGAAGAAAAAACTGACCATAACCACCAAAGAAGGTTGCATAGAATCTGACTCTGTATTAATAACACAGTTTCCAGTAAGAGATGGTGGCTTGGGCAATGATACTGCCATTTGTTTGTCGTCTTCTTTAAGCCTTACGGCTTCTGATAGTATGATTAGTTACCTATGGAACACGGGAGAAAACACAAGAACAATTCGTATTAGCTCAGGAGGCACTTTTACCATTACCTTTAAATATGGCATCGGTTGTATCAATGAAGACAGCATTAAAATTACGGAAGCAGGCGATGCATTACCAAGCGAAATGTTTATGCCAAATGCATTTTCACCAAATGACGATAATTTGAATGAAGTTTATCCCGGCAATAAATACGCTGATCCAGGCTCTGCTTATATGCTAAGAATATACAACCGTTGGGGCGAAAAAATATTTGAAAGCAATACGCCTCAAATTGGCTGGGATGGCAAATACAAAGAGGAACAAGTGCCACAAGATGTTTATGTATTCTATGTGAAATATGTGGGCTGCGATGATAAGGAACGCTGGTTTAGAGGCACCTTCACCCTAATAAGATAGATTCATCATTTAAAAGGACTATCCTTTTCTTTCGCAACGGTATTGTAGACCAATTTGTCCAATAAGCGAGGGAAGAATTTACTCAGAAACAAGGTAGCTTTGCCTTGAAAACTTAAATACAAATAAGACTTCTTTTTCTGAATGGCTTTAAAAATTTCAGCTGCAACTTTCTCAGCTGACATCAATTTAGATTCATCAAACGGACTTTCAGATTGGCTTTTACCCTCTTGATTCAAAGCTGCATTTCTAATATTTGAAGCCGTATAACCAGGGCATGCAATCAATACATTTAAACCTGTTTTTAAATTCTCTATGCGCAATGATTCTAAGAAACCGTGCATGGCAAATTTGGAGGCAGAATAACCTGTTCGGGCAGGCAAACCTTTGATTCCTGCAATTGAAGAAACACCTACCACTGTACCTTTTGAGTTTAACAAATAAGGTAGTGCGAACTTAGTACAGTATACAGTGCCCCAAAAGTTAATGTCCATCACTTGCTTAATAACAGATAAATCACAATCCTTTAACAAGGCGCGCATACTTATTCCGGCATTGTTAATTAAAATATCTATACCAGAGAATGCTGAAACCGTTTCGTCAATGATGCGTCTACAATCTGATTCCAATTGCACATCCGCTTGCACCACAATAACACGTGCACCTTTGAGTTCACAATTCGCTTTTACTTGATTTAATTTTTCGAGATTCCTGGCGGCTAAACAAATATTCAATTTTAATTCAGCAGCGCGGTAAGCCAAAGCTTCACCTATGCCCGATGAAGCACCTGTAATAATAACTGTTTGAGACATGTTACAGAATTATTTCTTCCAAAGCATATCACAGCCTTGTGCTGGTAATTCTGGATAATCAATGTCTATACCATCCAAGCAGTATTCAATAGCATCTTCAAGGTAAGCCATCATAACCTGTGACTCATTTTCCCATTGGTCATCAATAATTCCCTTGTAGACCAATTCTCGTTTTGAATTGAACAAAAATACTTCTGGGGTTTTAGTTGCTCTAAACTTTCGGGCCAATGATTGATCGGCATCTTTTAAGTATACAATTCTTTCAGCTTTTAAACTTTTCAAAACAGCTTTCATAGCGTCTAATGATTCATTGCTATCTTGCAACTCATCGTTAGAATTAACAACCACCAAAGCCATGTTGTCTTCTTCATATTGGTCTGCTAGTTTTATAATTCTATTCCAATAGGCTTTAGAATACACACAGGTATTGCTTGCGAAAATGATACACAACGCATATTTATCTGCAAAAGCGAAATTACTGTAAAGCTCCCCATTGGTTGCTTGCAGTTTGAAGTTAATGAGTTTGTCGCCTATATTCATATCAAAATAATTATTAGGCGAATATCATATAAAATATTTGTTTTGAAAAACAGAATCAAGCATTCTTGTAAACAAAAAATGAATCTAAAAAACACATTGGTTATTGGGGCAAGTGAGAACCCTGAACGCTATTCAAACAAAGCCATCAGACTACTTAATCACTTCAAACATCCCGTATTTGCATTGGGAATTAAAACAGGTGAAGTCGATGGCATTAAAATAAGCAAAGATTTGGAACCCAAACATTTTCCGGATATAGACACCATTACCCTGTACATCGGTCCGAAAAACCAAACACCGTATTTTGATTTTATTACAAGTATTCATCCTAAAAGGGTAATATTTAATCCCGGAACAGAAAACCAAGAACTAACAGATTTTTTAGACAAGAAAAATATTTCATGGGAAGAAGCCTGCACTTTGGTTTTATTGAACACGAAGCAATATTAGTGTTTAAACAATTGAAGTAAAAAAACAAAATCACCTTTCAGAAATCTAAAGGTCTGCCAATCAATTTACTCACAATAAATCAAAATTAAGCAAGATTGGGCTTAAAATTTTTTAGGGAAAAACTAAGTAAAAATACTCATTTTTTTTGTCTCTAATTAGGATCAACAGGCTAAATCAGACAAGAAGAATCAAACCTTAAAAATAGATTTCGCCTCCTAAAAAACAAAAAAAGATTTCGCTAGGAGCAAACAGATTCTAATAACTATTCGTAAGTTGTATGAAAGCGCTGCAACAAGCGCTAGAAACCTATAGACGCCAAAAACCGCATCATTTCTGACACGGCCTTTGACAAAACTAAAACTATGAAAACACTATAATAGTGTAGAGCAAATTTAGGCACGATTTTGAAATATCCAAGATTTTTTTTGAAATATTTATATTAATTTTCTCAATTAAATATTATTTGACTAAAATTCATCAAACTAAATAAGTAAAAACACTCATAAAATTTATTTGAAATCCCATTTTTTATGGCTTTAATAAATATTGCATTACTTTTGCTTTCTCAAATAAATGAAATTTTTTGCCATATTCTTTTGTTTCGTCTTTATTCACCCAATTTATTCGCAAAGCATTGCAGAAGAAATTTACGATACGGCACAAAGAATTGATCCCGTTTCTGTTTCTCAAGAAGGATATTTGCGCAACAGCAAGTTTGATACCCGCATCGACAGCAGCCTGCTTTATTTACAGCAATACGACCGCACTAAGAAAAACAATATTGCCATTCAAAACTTAGGTGATGTGCACACCCCTTTCATTGATTTGCAATTTAAACCCGTCGAAAAAACGGGGATTGTTGCTGGAATGAACCCTTTTCAAAACCTTTATTATTCTATCGAACAAGCGCGCTTTTACAACACACCCCTTCCTTATACCGAATTTCAATACGCTCAAGGTAAAGGTGGCCGCAGAGGCATGATCGATTTCGATGCCATGCACACGCAAAACTTCGGAAAGAAATTTAACATCGCCGCTTTATACCACAGCAGTTCGAATGACGGATATTACAGCCGTCAAAGTTTATCCTGCAAAAATCTGTTGTTAAGCTCTTACTACAAAAGCAAATCGCAGCGCTATACGGCTACATTTGTTTTTACTTGGAACAAAACCAATTTTTTAGAAAATGGGGGCATCGTTCAAACAGCAAGCAATGAAGAATTGTTCAAACGTTTGCCCAGCAACTCACGCATTGTTCCTGTATCGCTTAACAATGCCCGCAACATCAACCGCTACCGCGAAATGAAATTCTCCCATGTGTATTGGATTGTAATGGGTGCAGCATCGGATACGGGGAAAACAAGTACAGGTAAATTGGGCATAAGCCACAGTTTTTCAGCGCTCAAAAACAGCAATTACTACACCGATAAGTCTTCCGACTTTGGATTTTACAACAACGTTTATTTATACAACAACTTGGCGAGCAGCGATTCATTTGCTTTAACGCAAGTTAGCAACAGCGTTGAAATATTTACGCCACTAAACGGACACAGTCTTGCGTTTAAAGCTGGCCTTAAAAACGAGCAATTCACCGTATACCAGTCGGCGAACCCGAGCAACTACAACCAATACATTGCCCACAACAATTCTATTTACACACAATTCAATTTCAAGCTTTCAAAATTCTTTGTTTCAGAAGCCACAGGAACTTATTATTATGAAGGGTATAACCAAAATGACTATTTGCTAAAATGGAAAAATAGCAGCACTTGGGGCAAGCACAACCAATGGACTGTATACGCCAATGCTTTATCAAATGCTAGAAAAGCAGACTTCAGACAGTCGCGCGTATTGAGCAACCACTTTCGTTGGGACAATGCATTCAAACAAACCAGGAATCAAAATATTTCTGTGGGTATCTCTAAAAACATAAAACGCCCGAGCACATACAATGCCTATTCATACACTCTACCTAAAAAGGCGTTTGAACTAGAGGCAAACTATACTTTAATCGACAACTTTATTTACTATGGAGCAGACAATACACCAAAACAAGGCGGTGTCGGTCAGTCGTGCTTCCAAGCCGTAGCCAAAGTGCACGCCAATTTAAAAGCCTTTCAAGTCCATCAAGAACTCTTATACCAAGTGCTGTCCAGTGAACTCAAAACGCAGTTACAATTGCCGAGTATTTGTTCTAAAACCAGTCTATACTTCCAAACCTACGCATTCAAAAAAGCAACCTTTCTGCAAATCGGTTTAGACGCCAACATCAGCTCTGCATACAAGGCCAGTTTTTATAATCCCGGTATAGTAAACTTTAGAGTAAGCGACAAATCGGTGGGTGCCTATCCTTTCGTAGACTTCTTTATTAATGCTGAAGTTAAAACAGCTAGAATTTTCTTAAAGTTAGAGCACGTCAATCAGAATTTCCAAAACATAAATACCTACCCAAATTATCTGTACACCTCGCCTTACCAAGCGTCGGCACCATTTAGATTCAGATTGGGATTTGCGTGGAAGTTTTATTATTAAAAACTGAAGCAATTACAACTTCAAATATTTAATCATTTCCCTTTTACCTTCAATTTCAACTTGTAAAAAGTAAACGCCTTGTGCATAGGCGCTTAGGTCAATTTGATTGCCTTGAATAAGCGCATCCACTAATTTTCCCATGGCATCAAACACATTGATTTGGGTAATTGTTTTATCTGAACTCAATTCTATAATTCCGTTGCCCGGATTTGGGAACACAAACACATTCGGAAATGAAGTTTCTGTTTCTATACCCAAATAGCCAAAGCAATATTGATTCATCAAATCCATGGATTTTTTAATATTTAAACGCCCGCTCGTAGCATTCTTTCCTGCTAATCCCGGCAAAACATCCACCCCTTCCAAAATAAAGCGTCTCAGCAAGATATTGCCTTTGACTGGGTTAATGCGCATGGTATCCAAAATGCGTGGACAGGCATAGGCATTTAAAACCCCAATAGCCGCTGTAACCATAGGTGCAGCAAATGAAGTTCCTGAAAACCCATTGCGGTACAAACGGTTGTTTAAAATATTTATTCTTGTGTAAGCATCTGTGCTGTACACATTGGCACCCGGGGCACTCAAATCGACACTTATTGTGCTGTAACCTGACATAAAGTAATTGTCGCCCGGTGTGGTAGAGCCCACAGTAATCAAATGTGTACTCGGACATAAAGTTGGCATATCGCCGTCGGTATCTACTTGGTTGTCTTGGTTGTTTGAAACTGCGCTCACATTTAATATCCCATATTTGCCTAAGGTATCATACAAACCACACCACAATGGGGCTTGGTGCGGATACCAACCATCAACGCCCCAACTGGCATTGGTCGCAACAACATAGGCGCCTTTTTTTCCATTGCTGCTCTTGTACAACTTGCGTTGGTACAATGCATAATTATAGGCCTTCAAAACATCAGACTGATAAATTGTCGGGTTCATGCTGCTGTCGGTTACATCGATGATCATCAACTTAACATGCCACATAATTCCTGATATGCCTATTGAATTGTTTCCTCTCGCGCCGATGATTCCAGAAACCGGTGTTCCGTGACCTGCTTTGTAATATAAACTGTCGCTGATGTCATTGTTTTGACTCATGAAATTCCAACCGTAATGGTCATCTATAAATCCATTGCCATCGTCATCAATTCCATTGCCCATGGTGTCGGCATAATTGATCCAAATATTGCCTTGGAAATCTGGGTGCTTTAAATGCAAGCCATCATCTATTACGGCAATTACAATGGTATCCCCATTTCCATTTACACCCCTACGGCTAATGTCCCAAGCCTCAGTGGCTTTAATGATTGGCAAATGCCATTGGTTGTTTAACAGAGGGTCATTGGTGATTGTAGTACGCAAAAAAACCTGAGCATTTTCTTGATGCAAAACATATTGAGGTAAATTTCTTAGTATAGTAAGCGCTTGGTGCTCCGGCAAAGAAAAAGCATTGAATGAAAAAAGAAACAATGTTTTCTCCTGGTTCAAAGCTTCAACTTTTGAAAATTTAAAACCGGCCAATTCAGATAAAACCTCTACGCTCTTGCTTTGCGAGAATTGCACAATATATGACTTCGCATGCACGGGCATATTCATCCCTTTAGCATTTAAAGCCAAAACAAAAAACAAAAACAAGACCTTGAACCTTTTCATTCTTACAAAGATAATTAAAACTTAAGTTATAATATTAGACAAGTAAAAACCAAAAAGGCTGCAAGGGTTTTTAAAATCAACGAACCTATTCAGCTTGGCTTTGACTCACGACATAAGCCGCAAAGTTATTCAAGATGGCTTGCCATCCTGCAACTTGCATTTCCAAAGGATTCATAGTTTCAGGATCAGCATTTTCCATCACAACAGTTTCCGAACCCTCTTGTTTAAATTCAATTTGCACCACCCTTGCATCAGCCAAATGGTATTCGATATAAGCGTGTGCATCAACACGGTCGTAAATGCCTTCAAAGTCAAACCCAAAACTGCCGTCTTTGGCTTCCATGCGCGACATGAATTTACCCCCTATGCGCAAATCGTTTTCTGCTTTGGTGGTTTGCCAATCGTCGCTGGCATGGTTCCAATTAACAATGTGTTCAGGGGAAGTCCAGCAATTCCAAACCAATTCTATAGGAGCGTGAATGCGGGTTTCAATTTTTATTTTACTCATAATACTAGCTTATTTAAATTGTGTTACAAGACTAAGGTTTATGCATATAACTAACAAATCCGCAATTGGTTTTTAATCCAGCTTTCGACCAACGATTTTTGAATACGATTAAATGCTAAATTTAAATTAATTTTGCTCCAATGAATAGAGAGGAATTAATTGCCCAAATAAAAGCAAAGAAAAGCATGCTTTGTGTTGGTTTGGACACCGATATGGACAAATTGCCAGAGGGTGTTGAACGCAGCATGAAAGGCATGGTAGAATTTAACCGCAACATTATTGAAGCCACATATAAATACGCCGTAGCCTATAAAGTTAATACCGCTTTTTACGAGCAATACGGCAGCGAAGGTTGGCAGTGTATGGAAGAAACGCTCAACTTAATCCCTAAATCGTGCTTCACCATTGCCGATGCCAAGCGCGGCGATATTGGCAATACCAGCTCCATGTATGCCCGTGCTTTCTTTAAGCGTTTAAATTTCGATTCAATTACAGTTGCGCCCTACATGGGCGAAGATTCATTAAGTCCATTTTTCGTCTTCGAAGGCAAATGGGTAATATGTTTGGGACTCACCAGCAACGCAGGCAGCAAAGACTTTCAAATATTGGAAGCTGAGGGTCAAAAAATCTACCAACATGTGATGCATAAGGTAAGCCAATGGGGCAATCCGGGAAACTTGATGTTTGTAACTGGAGCAACCAAGGCCAGCGATTTAAAACAATTAAGAGAATCCTTCCCAGAACATTTCTTCCTAGTTCCAGGTGTAGGCGCCCAAGGTGGCACTGTGCACGATGTGTGCGAAGCTGCAATGAGCGATTTCGGTGGACTCTTAATCAATGCCAGCAGAAGCATTTTATATGCCTCTTCGGGTGCAGATTATATCGAAAAAGCAGAAGCAGAAGCAAAGAGTTTGCAAATGCAATGTGCCGAAGAAATGTCTAAATAATTTAGAAAATTTATCCATAAAAAAATCCCGTTTGGCAATACCGAACGGGATTTTATATTTTACTTAAACGCTAATTAAATCTTTACAATATCGCGCTTGTCTTTCTTTTTCATTTTGTTTGGCATGGTTGAAATGATTTCATCAGAAAGTGTTTTAATTAATTTCTTTTTTACAAAATGTCTGTGCGTAAACATGCTGATTTCGCGAACTGGTTCAGGCGATTTAAAATAACGCACCAATTCCATCTGATCGTCGCCCATATCCAATACAGATAATTCTGGCAAAATGGTAACCCCATCGTCTTGTTCCACTAAGCGCTTAAGGGTTTCTACGCTTCCTGTTTGGTATTCAAAACGGGCTTTATTGGTGTCTTTCTTACGCTCTCCACAGATATTGATTACTTGGTTGCGCATGCAATGTCCTTCGTTCAAAATCCAAATGTCTTCAAGGTCCAAATCACTGCCCTTTAAGGTTGTCTTTTTTGACAATTTGTTAGAAGGTGCAACATAGGCCACAAATTCTTCGTAATACAAAACTTCCTCGTTCAAATTTTTATCCTTTATCGGCGAAGCCATGATGCCACAATCTAATAAATCGTTCTTTAATTGATAGATAATTTGCTCAGTGGTTAGTTCGTTCACCACCAAATTCACATCAGGGTATTTGTTTAAAAACTTAACCAAGAATCTCGGAATCAGATAAGGCGCTACGGTTGGTATTATACCCAAACGCAAATTGCCTTTTATAATTCCTTTTTCATCTTGAATGAGTTCTATAATTTTGCTATGCTCTTTTAAAACATTGCGGGCCTGAGCGATAATATCTTCACCGATATGGGTTGGAACAACCGGCTGCTTGCTTCTATCGAATACCTTAACCCCTAACTCATCCTCTAGCTTTTGTATTTGCATACTCAAAGTTGGTTGGGTCACAAAACAACTGTCAGCCGCATTCACAAAGTTCCTGTGGGTGTCGAGCGCAATGATGTATTCTAATTGTGTTATAGTCATAATTTATAATTATTTGTGCAAATATAAGCACGCCTAATTGAAGGAACAATTAATCTAGAATAAGATACTAGATTTTTCGACCAACGTCGGGATTTTAATTATCCGAAGATACCAAAAACTGTTAACAAAGCATACAAAGTTCCAAATCCCCAATACAAATTGAGTATCCCAAATCCAACAAAACAAAACAACAAACACAACCAAAAGTGAATGTTAATCTCGCCAAAGTATAAATACACAGTCAAAGGCGGAATAACAATGGCTAAAATAATTAATATCAATAGGCTTACATCTGAATCGTGTGTTGCATCCACACGTTTGGCACCCGCTATTTTCAAAGGTACTTTTTGTCTCATTTTGCTTGCATTTACTTTCATTCCTGAAGCTATTTTTGAGCCAAGAGCTGACTTTGTTCTTACTACTTTGCCAGCCTTTACGCACGAAGTTTTAACGGATACCGGCGCAACTGATTTGCTGGCGACAACTGAACTTGCAACATAGGATTCTGTTTTTGTACCACCCATAACAGGTTCGTCCAATTGCGCTGGAGCTTCTGCTGCTATGATACTTTCTGTTCGTTTGCTTTTGCTTGTACTTTGCTTTTGTGCTGCACCCTTGTCTTCTTTGGCAGCGAACCAATCGATGTTTAAGCCTCGGCTGTATCTTTTTTGAGAAATAGACAAGCTTCCGCATGAACTTAAAACCAATGCCATGATGGCAATAATGCATATGCAGTTTGAGTTTTTTATATTGATTTTTTTATTTAGTTGAATAGTATGAGTGTTTGGTTTTTATCTACAGCTTGTTTTTCTGAAACAACAATCTGCTTAATCACGCCATCAATTGGCGATTTGATAACGTTTTCCATTTTCATGGCTTCTAAAATCAAAATTGCATCCCCCTTTTTCACTTCTTGGTTCTCGCTCACCTTAATGCTCAAGACCAAACCTGGCATCGGCGCTTTAACCTCATTGATTTTGGGCTTCGACACTTGATCCAGCCCCATGCTGTGCAAGAGCTGATCGAAACGGTCTTTAATGCCAACTTCATAAGTTCTGCCATCAAAACCAATTTTGTAGGTTTTAGAATCGGCATCAAAAGACAAGATTTCAAAGTAATACGAATGCTCTTTGTAAATCAAATGAAAAAATTTACCATCTTGCACAGAAATAACATCCATCAATGATTCGTTTCCGTTCACTGTGGCTTTGTTTCCTTGAATGTCAACCCTTATGGTTTTCTGATGCACAATTGCTTCTAACATAGTTGTGCAAAGGTAGATAATTACTATTTCTCTACAACAAATTTTATCAACCGAACACCGATTTTAAGGGTGTAAATTCCAGAAGACAATTCAGTTGGATTGATCTCCAGCTTGGCTTGGTCGGCACGCAAAGTCTTTACAATTTTGCCATGAATATCAACAATCTCGATTTTCTCGTTGAGCAGCTCTGCATCCAATAGGTCCACATACAATACATTTTTACTCGGATTTGGATAAAGGTTTATGCCCCCAGTGTAATCAAATACTATACTTGATTTTTCATCCACCCTAAATGTAGTTTGGAAAACGTTGTTGCTCGGCACTTGGTCCATCGGATAGTACACATTCAAATACACTTTGTACCGTCCCTTGTTCAAACCCGCAAATGACAAGACTTTTAGCATATCTATCTCACGGCTTTCGCTTGGCAATAAATTCTGAATATACGTGCTGTCGATGTAGACCAATTTCTCAGTCAGATTTACCGTATCCAATTCATTTATTTTTAAGACGCCATAAAAATCGCTTAAGACTTTTTTCGAACCGTTGTTGATGCGGACTTGCGGGGTAATTGAAGGCTCACTTTTCAAATAGGTTTGCAAATTCAATGGTTTGGTAACTGAAACTGCCACTGCATCATACAAGACCATAAAGCGGCTTTCCCCCCTGCAGGTATCGTTCAAATTGTATTGGTCTTTTGTCCAAGTGGTAAATGATTTAAGCGAAACAGACAAGACCGAGCCGATACCAAAAGATGGAAACTTCAACCTTAATGTGTCTTTGCCATTCATGCTCGAATCGAGTTTCATTGAGTACAATAAAACCTTGTTCAGCTTGTTAAATATTTGCAAGGTGGTACTGAAACGATCACTTACTGAACTATCCCCGTATTTAACCACTTCAACGATACTTTCAACATCCTGAATATTGGTCAACAAGGTATCATTTACCGTTGGGAATATAATTCTACTTGCCCCTATGTCATAGGATTTGGCCGTATTGTAAAATCCTTTAATACTGTCATTAACCTTAATGAAATCTTTGTTCAAACTGGTGTATACTTCAACATTGTATTGGCTTAAATTATCCAACTTAAGTGTAGTGTCCAAGGTAATCGTTTTTGTTTCACCACTGTCTATGGTAATCAACTTCACTTTTAAGTATTGGATGTTTACCCCATTGCTTACTTTAAATATCAGCGGAAATGGCGTATTCTGCGGGAAGTAACCATTGTTGCGAACTGTAACTTGGGTTGGGTAAACCTTATTCAATTGCAAAACACTGTTGATGTTTGGCGAAATTGATACCAATTCAACATCATCGGGAACACCCACTGCAAAAACACTTTTTAAAGTGTCATTGGCACGGTACTGGTCAATTCCCAAATTTGAATAAACCATCATGGTGTAATAACCCTTAAGTGTTGGTTTAAATGTTTTAAAAATCAAAGATTGTGGGATGGTTCTAAAACAATTTAAAGAAATGGAATCGCGGTAAATTAAGTTGTTGTTGAAGTATATATCACATATTGAAGTAAAAGGATCCGCTTGGTTAAAGTCGCCTAAATTTTCCAAGACTGCCTCTGGGTTTTTACTGGCAACAGGGGGAGATAAACTTTGATTATTTGCCGGATATACAATAGAAGTAATTGCCACATCATTGCTGCGCACAATCTTAAATGTTCGTCTTACCGTATCGTTGGTTTTATCTATATCAATCCCCAATTCAGAATAGGCTCTAAAATGGTAAATTCCTTTGATATCGCAAGGGAAGATTTTAAACGAGGCGAGTATGCTATTCAATGGTGTTAGGGTAAACGAACGCACATCCGAATAAATCAACACATTACTGCTGTCATATATCTCAGCGCGTACATTAAAAGGGCCTTGTTTGTCTAATCCATAATTTTGAATAAATACCGTTGGATAAATCGTATCAACAAATTGCTCATAATCGTATCCATTAGATGGATCAAAAATGGTGGTTGGACCAACATCTTTGTATACCGCGACGATAAACTTGCTGCGCAAAGTATCATTGTCCCTCATCTCATCATTCGACAACAAGGTCACCACTTGAATATCGTAATCGCCTGCCTGGGTTGGCAAGAAACTGGAATCGAACACTATGGTGCGTTTTAATCCGGAACTCAATGAGTCACTTCTTGTTGAGGTGTATTCTAAATTACCGTATCTAAATATATTTAATTTAACATTGAATTTCTTGCTTTGGTTGGCAGAACCATAGTTTAAAACACTAACTTTAGGTGCCATTTTAACAATATTCAAAAGCTTCACGGTGTCTTTGGGAACCAATACTTTAATTGGTGCGACATCGTTTACCATTTGTAAGCGCGGCTCTATGGCAAACTTAAATGGAGCATCCGGCGCAAAGTCAACCCAAGAGGTGTCTCCCATCGGAGCTGCATAGTAGAAAGTTCCCCGTCTAACAGGCAGTTCAGGTTGGTAACCAAAAGCTACATTCACTGTTCCAATTTGTCTAACCCCAACATAAAAACTTTCTTTGATTGGCACTGGCGGCATAACCGGCGTTACAAAACTCGGAGAGGTGATTAAGGTATCTGAAGTCCACACATTGGTGCCAGGCGAGCCGCCTTTCCCATCGGCTTTCCAAATACCCAATTTGAATTTTTGGTTAGAACCTGCAAAACTCACACTAATCTGATTAATGGAGTCAGCCGTTCCTGAGAAAAACTTAGCTACGAAATCACCCGATGTGCCATTAAAACCAATTCCGCCAACGATGGGTCTTGTTGGATCTTTATACGAATAAATATTACTTGTTGCCAAACGATACCCAGAAACAGAATTGTTGGTATTGCCTTGGTCATTTTGAACACTGGCAGTTAAGGTATCCAAACCTAAATTTGTTGGATTCAATAAGGGCATTCTAAGTAGTTTTTCTTCCAAATACCCTAAGGTGTATAAAGCAGAATCGTATAGATTGTTTGCCCCCGCACTGCGCAAATACATTTTAAATGTAGCAGGTTTCTTTCCTACGTTTTGAACGATGGCTTTTACAGTATCTGGATTGCCATTGGGAATGGGCAATTTACCCAAGCTGTACAACTTCAAAACACTTAAATCAAAATCACTTCTAGGGAATTCTATTCGAATGGTTGGATGCCATTCGGTTGAAGAATTGGTGGTATCGGTAATGGTTCCTCCATTGCTTCTAACAAACTTGGTTTGATTGGCCGCATAGCCACTCACTGTTCCACTGTTTTCGAAATTCCAAAATATGTTCGAATTCTGAGACGATATTTGATTGTATTCAACCAAAATCTCTAAGTTTTTACCAAATACGGTATCAACCACATAAGGCGTATTAAACACCAAACGCACCCAACCATCTACACTGTCAAAATCATTACTAGGACTTTTGTCGTAAACCTTTTTCATACCGGTGGTGCCAGTCAAATTCACCCAATTAACATTTCTGTTTCCATAATTCGAATTCACCGTGGTTCGCATGTATACTTTCAAACTACAAGTACCCACAAGTGCACCGCCACCATTGCGCATAAAAGAAATACTGCGTATACTGTCATTGTGCAACAATCCAGATACTACAGATTGCGGAAAAATATACGCATAACGCGAAGAGGCATTGGCAGATGTGCTGGTGTTGGCAGGGCCGGCCAAGCTAGAGCCAGTAAAACTGCCATTCCCCAAAATAAGGACTTGGGCAGAAATACCTTGCGCACAAAGCAGCATCAGCATAGTAAGAAAGTAAATATTGTAAAATCTCTTCATGAGGCGTTGATGTTATAGAAATGATTATTATCTTTATTCGATTTTGTAAAAATAATGTTTTTAGTGTAAAACAAAAAAAACGTCCCTTTTTTTTGTCATATTATGACCAAATGGTGGCAGATAAGCACAGATTCAACGAATTCAAGTCACTTCAAAAGGTTTACAATTGGAAATGCAATGATTTGAATTTATATTTGCAGTAAATTATGGCTTTTAAAGTATCAAATGAAACTAAAGTTGGTGCACTCGCTGCAATAGCAATTACCTTTTTAGTATTGGGATACAATTTCCTAGCTGGTCAAGGAAGTTTTTTTTCTAAGAAATACACCTTAAACGCAATTTTGCAAGATGTTGCTGAAATTAGCAAATCGACCCCCGTTTTATTTAATGGCTATAAAGTTGGCAATGTAACCGACGTTGAATTGTTAAAACCAGATGGTAGATTCAGAGTTTATTTTGTGATCAATGAAGACATTGATATTCCTGAAGGTTCAAGCATCAAGGTTAGCAGCGCATTGCTTGGCGGAAAGGCTTTAAATTTACAGTTCAGCAAATCCAACAAATTGGCCGAAAGTGGTCAAACGCTCAACTCAATGGCCGATACCACCCTTATGGAATCCATGAGCAATGTTTTAAAACCATTGAATGCAAAAATCAACAGCATCGTTACTTCTCTTGACAGTATTTTGGCCAATGGGGAACTCAACAGATCTTTGGTGAATTTCAACAGCTCATTAAAATCATTTACCCGCACCAGCAACAATGCTTCCATTATATTGGAACAAAGCATGCCAAAATTGAGCAACATCATGGGCAATGTTGAAAGCATTACACAAAACTTAAAAAACAACAACGAAAAAATCAGTTTGACCATAGCCAATTTGAAAACAACTTCAGATAATCTGGCTGCTCTTAAACTGAAAGAAACCGTTGACAAAGCCAATGAAGCACTTACACAAATTAGTGGCATCATGGACAAAATAAACAATGGTGAGGGTTCTCTTGGCTTGTTGGTTAATGACAAAGCTTTGTACAACAACCTCAACAATACCGCAGCTGATTTGGATAAATTATTAAAAGACTTAAATCAGTTTCCCGCCAAGTATATTCCTGTTCCTTTTACCAAAAACCAAAGGAACAAAGCCATTAAAAAAAGCCAGCAAGCGAATCCTTAAGCTGCTTAAATAAATTTTTTATTTCGCGATTTTATTGTATCATTGCAGTGTAGAAGAGGGCAATCGCCTGCTATTTTTAGTTTCAAATCTTCTTCACCCCCACAATTTTTTGTCCCAATTTATTTATTAAAATTATCATTCCTGTATATCAATGGAAAATCAGAACTTATTAGAAAAGCCTCTTGAGGAATTAAGGGTTATTGGCACCGCCATAGGCATAGAAGGCGCAATGAACCTAGAAAAAGAAGCTTTAATTGAAAAGATTACCGCTATCCAAAACGAAGACGATGCAAAAAATGATGCAAAAGCAAAAAAGCCTAGAACCCGCATCAACAAAGAAGTTAAAAAGAAGCCTGAACCAGTAGGTAAGTCAAATAATAACCCTCCAGTTAAACAAGACAACTCAATTAACGATGAAATCAGCCGCCTTGAAAACGAAGAAATTATTTTGGTGCAAGATCCTGAAGAACCGATTGCAACACCGGAGGTAAAAGAACCTGAAACCATCGTTCTTGAAAACCCAAATACCGAAGAACTTAATACCGTTCCAGTTCCAGAAAAAGAAGTTGTTGAGCACAAACACAAGCACAACAACCAAAACAGACACGAACACAAGAACAACGAGAATAAAAACAACGAGAACAGGAATAACGAGAACAGAAACAACGAAAACAAAAACCTAGACAATAAGCCTCACGAGCACAAACACCAAGAGCATAAGCCTCAAGACGAACAGCAAAAGCAACAACAAGAACATCAAAGAATTGAACGCGAAAAAGCTGAACGTGAAAGACAAGATCGCGAAAACACTAAACGCGACCGCGTGCAGCAGTTACTTGAACTTGAAGGCGTTGTTACCACCCAAGGTGTTTTAGAAGTTGTTCCTGATGGATTTGGTTTCCTTCGTTCTTCTGACTACAACTATATGGCTTCACCT
>JBIKPR010000128.1:0-3056 GCA_044357345.1 Bacteroidia bacterium | reverse complement strand
AGATCTTCGTCACTTTTCTCATGGCTGTAAGTTCTAACGGGCTTTCTGCCTCCCATTTGTTCGCATAAATCCCATTGCATTTGACATTGTTTCTTGATTGCTTCGTGGGCGAATTTTATGGCTTCTACCATTTCTAATTCACTTACCTCGTTGCACTCACCTTCAACCATGTTGATGTCATGCGCAGTTCCAGAAACGATTAACTCCAAAGTAGAATTAACCATATCTGATTCAGTAGGGTTAATTACCAACTGACCGTTGATTTTAGCCACACGAACTTCAGAGATTGGTCCTTGGAAAGGGATATCACTTACCATTAAGGCAGAAGACGCTGCAAGTCCAACCAAACAATCTGGCGGGAAGTTTTTATCGCTGCTCATCAAGGTAATGATTACCTGTGTATCTGCGTGGTAATCGTCAGGGAATAGTGGACGGATCGCTCTGTCAACGATTCTAGATACTAAGATCTCGTAATCAGTTAAACGCGCTTCACGTCTGTGAAAGCTACCAGGAATACGGCCTACTGAGGCGAATTTTTCTTGGTAGTCAACAGATAGGGGAAGGAAGTCAACATTTTCTTTGGCCTCTTTGTTTGAAACCACAGAAGCAAGGATCATGGTATCGCCGCATTTAACGACAACACTACCATCGGCTTGCTTGGCCAAAATGCCAGTTTCAATTTCGATCGATTTGCCGTTGCCCATGTCAAGGGAGCTACGGAATCCATTAGGTTTATTATTCATAAATTAAATTATTTTTTTGTTATTGCTACTTTTCAAAAAGCAAAAAAAGCCCTCGAAAATCGGGGGCTTTTTTAATAAATTGGAAAAGTTTTTGGATTACTTTCTGATACCCAACGCTTTGATTAGGTCACGGTATTTGAAGATATCTTGCTTAGCTAAATAGTCTAAAAAAGCTCTTCTTTTACCAACCAATTTCACAAGACTTAACTCAGAAGCGAAATCTTTTGGATTAACTTTTAAGTGGCCAGTGATGAAATTGATTCTTTCAGTGAACATCGCGATTTGTCCTTCTGTTGAACCAGTATTGGTTTCAGAACCTCCAAACTTTTGGAAAATATCTTTTTTCTCTTGTGATGATAAATGCATACGATTGAATTATATTATGCTTCAGCGGTTAATACTGAAACAAATGATCTGTTGTTTCTTGTTTTGGTGAATTTAACGATACCATCAGTTAATGCAAATAAGGTATGGTCTTTTCCGATACCAACATTGTCAGATGGGTGGTGTTTTGTACCTCTTTGACGTACAATGATGTTGCCAGCTTTAATCACTTGACCACCATAGATTTTTACACCTAATCTTTTACTATGCGACTCACGTCCGTTCTTCGAACTACCCGCGCCTTTCTTGTGTGCCATTTCTTAATTTATTATTATGCGTTAATGGATTCAATTAAGACCTTAGACAAATACTGTCTATGACCGTTTTTCTTTTTATAACCTTTTCTGCGTTTCTTTTTGAAAACGAGAACTTTATCATCCTTAAGATGCTCCATAACTTTACCAGTTACTGATGCACCTTTAATGTTTGGTAAGCCAACAGAGATTTTACCACTGTTATCTACCAACATCACTTTATCAAAAGTAATAGATGATCCTTCATCCCCACTTAGGCGGTGGGTATAAATATATTTGTTTTGTTCAACCTTGAATTGCTTGCCTGCAATTTCTACAATAGCGTACATGCTTTTTAAAAAATTTGGACTGCAAAATTAGACTTTTTAATTAGAAATACAAACAATATGTCCAAAATATTTTAAATGTTCATAATTGTTGCGCATGTTTTTCTTTAATTATTGCCCCAATATTGGCGGAATTGTTTTTATTATATTGATAGTGAGATACTTAATCTTGTCGCTTTTGTATCTTATACAAAGTAAGTTTTTAACATGAGCTGGTGATTTACTTTCCACACTTCCGGGTATTTGCCATTGATTATCACCACCTCCAATGTTACCAGCGGTTTTTATTTGAACCTGAAACCTCAAGATTTCTCCAATTTTGACTTTCTTTCTTTGGCTTGTTTTACCACTATCTAGTAAAATAAGGACTTGGTCAGCTTTGTTTTCTGCCCAAGCAGTATCCACTGATATCCAAAATGTGCGCTTTGATTTGGCATATAAGGTGTATGTTGTCACTACCGGACTGCCAGCCACTCCTCCATAGAAAGTTTGCTTTTCAGCCCTCAAAACCGTAAAATCGACAGGTGTAATTGACTTCTTTGCTGCTGACATACAAACAAGCGACAAAATGAAAATTATAATAAAGCGCATAATAAATATGTTTCAAATATAATACCACATTTTCTTGTACCTAAATTGGTTGTTCAATAGTTCTTTTTTGGGCCTTAAACCTGCTTTTCACTTTAGGCCAAGTTTGGCATGCATTTATCTGCAAGTCAAACCATGGCTTGTTGCCACGCCGCCATGTTTTGAAAGCAGCTAAGGCGCATTCCAAGCTTTGCGCTGCCGTTTCAATCAGGGGCAAAGCATCTGTAAAACAAAAGCCCCAACGTTTCCGTCGGGGCTTTTGAAGTATTTTAAATTATCTGTATTTTAATTGGTAATCGTAATTTTGCTGGTGCTTGTTACACCATTGATAGTTACTTTAACCAAGTAGATTCCTTTTACATTTTCGTTTAAGTTAACAGCCAAGCTACCATCAGTAGTTGTTTTGGTGTAAACTTTCTCACCCAATACATTGTAAATCTCAATTTTCATTGCATTACCTGCTGCGTTGCTTACGGTGAAGCTTCCTGCGTTTGGATTAGGGTATATGCTGATTCCGTTGTTGTTTGTTACACCATTAATGCTGGTTGTAGCCACTGCTTTCTTCATGATAGAATTAGAGCAACCTGCAACGTTAGTGGTTTTCAATGTTACATTGAAGTTTCCGCTGTATAAGTATTGGTAAGTTGGACTAACTAAACTAGAAGATCCACCTTCACCAAACAACCACTCATATTTGCTGTAAGATGTATTAGTAGGAGTGAAGCTTACTTTCAAGAAACCAAGATCTTTAGAAGTGAAAT
>JBIKPR010000127.1:0-3088 GCA_044357345.1 Bacteroidia bacterium | reverse complement strand
ATACAGGGGTTGGGACAATAAATTTTATACTCAGAAAGGCACCGTTACTGTGATGCCATGATAAAAGTTTTTTAAGGTCATGCGATTTAATTATAATTGCAGTATAAAATAGACCTTATTATGCAAAAAATTTTACTATTAATCTTCTTAAGTTTGTTCATGAGTGCTCAAGCTCAATTGGATTATTCACTCACTTATTCTAATTCTACCTACACAGAAATAAGCGGATCTACTGATATTTCCGTAAATGCTTGGACCAATGTTCATACCATGAGTATGCCGTTTGAATTCAAATATTTTGGTCAAAAATACAACAATATTTACATCACCTTTGACGGGTTTTATTTTTCTGACACCGGAGATGATTATATTTTTTATGGTACTGACAATTTCAAACCCAAAGGAAATATTCCTACAGAATCGCCTATTTCGTATCTGTTAACGGGTAGTACACCAAATCGTATTTTGAAAATTCAATACAAAAATGTTAATGAATCAACCGTTGACGTGTCTTTAGAATACAGTTTAAACACGCAAATTTGGTTGTATGAAGCTAGCAACATCATAGAATACCATTTTGGAACAACCAGTATTACCGATCCAAGTTTTACAAATTTTTATATAGGAATTATAGATTACGACAACAGCCCTTATTTGTCAATAGATAGTTCAGCTTCAGCCCCAGTTTTAGTCAGGGTTTTGAACGCCGGCACTTTCAACGGCATTTCCAGTTATCCAAATAGAGGGCAAGTGTATACTTTGACCCCAAAGAGAACCTCTGTAAAACAAGAAAATATTGCACATTATACCTATGTTCAAGGAGCAAACAATTTTGCAGTTCAATGTAATGAAGAATATAAACTAACAATATTAGATATCAATGGTAGAGACATTTCAAATTACCTAAAATTGGACATCAACAGTGGTAAATATTCTTTAAACGGATGTGCTGCAGGAATGTATATTCTGAACATTGAAGTAGGAAATCAAATTTTTACAGAAAAAATCCTACTACAATAACTGTCTATAAATAGCAGAATTTACTTTTTACTTTAATTATCTATCTACTTAAATTATAGATAGATAATTAAAGTAAAGTAGAATAATTCTAAATTGAAATAATTGTTAATAAATACTTTTTACATTGGGACATAACGCAATATATTTGCGGTCTAATTAGCATTGTCATTTTTCAGTCATAAACACATGGTTAAACACCTAATCAAAAAGCATCTGAAAGTAAAATCAATTGTCTTCTCAATTGTATGTTTACTGAACCTCTCTTTCAACGCCCAACTTGGTCTGGCTGCAGAAGCTGCAAAGTTATCTGCACAGGCAACAGAAGGAGAGAAACTTTTCAAAGCCAACTGTACCTCATGTCACGCTATGGACATCAAACAAGTGGGGCCTGCCCTACAAGGTGTTCATACCAGACGTTCTGAAGAGTGGTTGGTCAAATGGATAAGAAATAATGAAAAATTAAGAGCTAGCGGCGATAAAGACGCTATAGCAGTTTTTAACGAAAACAATAAAGTTGCGATGAACTTATTTGAAAACCTTTCTGAGGATCAAGTAAAAAGTATTGTAACATATTTCAAAGAATGGACAGCTCCGGTAAAAGCGAAGCCAGCGGGTGGAGAAACTGCACCAAAAGCCAATTTCTACAGCGAAACAACTTTGTACATTTTGATTTTCTTAATGGTAATCTTGTTTGTTGTATTAATGATTTTAAGAAGAACAAAAAACTCTTTAAAACAATCACTTAATGAAATCGAAGGTGAAGTTAAAGAAATTGCTGAGCCAAGCGCTTTCCAACAAAAACTAGCTTATTACAAAAAACGCACAAACCCTACCATCTTTAAATTAGGGGTAGGTCTTGTTGTATTGTTGTTGTTGGCTTCTTACGGATTTTACTTTGGAGTTACAGAGGTAGCCGTTCAACAAGGATACCGTCCAACACAACCGATTAAGTATTCTCACAAAATTCACGCAGGGGATTTGCAAATTGATTGTAAATATTGCCACTCAACAGCTGAAAAATCAAAGCAAGCGAGTGTACCAAGTGTAAACACTTGTATGAATTGTCACAAAGCGGTTCAATTGCGCGACAGATATGACGGTGAGATTTCTCCAGAAATCAAGAAGATTTACGCAGCAATGGACTACAATGCAGAAGATCAGACTTTTGGTAACAACCCTAAACCAATCCGTTGGGTTAGAGTTCACAACTTACCTGACCACGCATTCTTCAACCATAGCATGCACGTAAAAGGTGCAGGTGTGACTTGTCAAACTTGTCACGGTCCTATTCAAACTATGGAAGTTGTTGAGCAATACTCAACCTTGCAAATGGGATGGTGTATCAACTGTCACAAAGAGCGTAAAATTGACGTAGAAAACAACCCTTACTACGAGAAATTACACGCGAAAATCAAAGAAGAGAAAGATAACAAGAGTTCAACATATTCTAAATACTTCACCAAAGACGGAAAGATTGACATCTCTCCAGCTCAAAACGGTGCTTTAGAATGTTCAAAATGTCACTATTAATACAACAATATAAAGGCTAACATAACAATGGCAAAAAAACAATTATACTGGAAAGGCGAAGAGGAACTTTTAAGAACCAAGGAATTCCTTGCTTCTCAAAAAAATGAGTTCAACGAAGCATTGCCTTTAGATGAAGTTTTCAGTGAGAATAATTTAGGTCTAAATTCAAACAGAAGAGATTTTCTGAAATTTTTCGGATTCAGTGTTGCAGCTGTCTCTTTAGCAGCTTGTAACAAAGCACCTGTAAGAAACATTGTACCTTACTTAGTTAAACCGGAAGAGATAACCCCTGGCAACCCCAATTACTATAACTCAACTTGTGGTGCTTGCTCAGCCGCTTGCGGTGTAACTGTAAAAACACGTGAAGGCCGTCCGATTAAAGTGGATGGTAACGTGAATTCACCAATCTCTGGTGGAGGTTTGTGCGCAACTGGTCAAGCTTCAATTTTAAGTTTATACGATACCGAAAGACTTGATGGTCCTAAGAAAGTAAATGGTGCAAACCTAGAAAGTACTGATTGGGCTACTTTAGATACCG
>JBIKPR010000023.1:0-34211 GCA_044357345.1 Bacteroidia bacterium | reverse complement strand
GTATGAAGTAGAATTTGATGTATTTCTGTTGTTTCTGATAATGTTTCTAGAAATATCATAGTTACCATAGAAATAAGCATAAATGCTGTAATGGTAATAATAATCTGAAGTATTTCCTTCAATTGTATTTTCATTGATCTGAATAGGGTACAAAGCAGAGTTATAGGTCCATTGACTAAAAATAGAATAGTGGTAGAAGTATCCTTTTGCATTGTTCTTAATGGTATTGCCATTGATTTGAGCAACGGTACAAGCACCATTTGGATATTCATTTCTGATGCCATACCAGCGGTAGCCACCATCACAATTTTGGATGGTGTTGTTATTGAAACGGTATTCGTTGTATGATCCATAGTTTAACCAACCATGGAAGTTAACAGACGAAGATGTACTATTAGTTACATCATTGTTATCAGCCATATTGCCAATTAGGTCAAAATAATAGTTGTAATAGTTGTAACCTAAATAGTTATTGGTGCTCGCCATTATATTTTTAATCTCGTTGTTGTTAATGGTAAATTTATAGCTAGAATTACCGTAGTTGAAATAGGTATAAAAAGCATACATGGTTGTTGGAGCAGTTGAAGGGGTTGCACCAAAGAAAGGCATATCATGTATTTTATTGCCATCTAACTTAGTAGAACGGCTAGTCGCATATGAGTAGTAAGAGTAGATGGCATACAAGGTTGCACTGCTGTTGTATGAAGTTGCATTTGCTCTTGAAATATCGTTGCTCAATACTTGGCAACCGTTGGTCCAATACAATCTAATAGCCATAGAGTAAAAGTTCTGAATGGTATTACCAGTGATGGTATTGTCTTGTGCAGTTGATGTAAATGTAGAAGTACTACCTTGCATTGCTATACCGAATGCAGGTCCAACACTGTTAACATTGGTAGTACGCATCAAATTCTTTTCAATCAAATTGTACGAACCATGGTTGGTTGTAGATGTTGTTGTTGCAGAAGTTGATGAAGTAGAATACGCAATGTAAGCACTAGAAGTTGTGGAAACAGTAGTTAAATTTGAAAATTCTATTGTACAGTTCTTAATGGTTAAGTAATCTGTAGCGTTCTGAATTCTAAAACCTTTTACGTTACCGTCGTTGGCTGTGTTGCGGATAATTAGACCGTCAAAAGTCATATAATCTGCGCCATCCATTAAAATCACTCCGTCAGAAGGACCTGATTGCAAGAATCTGCCGTTACCGTTAATGGTGATGGTGTTGGTTGAAGATGCTCCAGTAATTGCGGGGAATGAAATTTGACCTGCTTCAATAATGTTGGTTACAACATTTACGGTTACAGCGCCATTCACACCGTTGGTGACAATTGAACTTCTAAAGGCTGACCAATTGGTGAAGTTAGTTCCTCCTGTGGCACTACCATTGTCGATGGTGTAAGTCCCCGACAGCTGGCCGAAAGCCTGAGTACAAGAACCAACAATCAGTATGGCGAATGCCATCTTGATGTTGTCTTTTAGTTTGTAAAATATATTCATAATGCTTAAAATTAATGAAACGAAAATAAGGAGTTACAAATATTGACATGAAAGTTTTCGATTATCGCCGATTTGAATTCGGAATATGGGTTCAATTTTTAGATGAACGATTATCAAGAGTTTATCCACTAAATCAAATTTTACACCGCAAAAAACAATCAAGAACCTTACTATCACTAGTTTATTTTCATATTAGCAAATAAATACATAAGTTTGTGTATTTTTTATGAGTCATTAAATTGTGGTCGATTACTTAAACGCCTGCAAACAAAGGACAGAACAGATCCTTTTTTTTGTGAATAAGTAAAACGGAGGCAATTATCTCTTTCTTGTATGACGACATACTATATTTGAACAAATTACCCCAAAAAAAATTTACGCATTTTTTCTGCGTAAATCACTGAAGTCAATATGAACGAACGTCTGAACATACATGACAATGAGAGAGAACGATTAGAGGCGCTCATCAACTTCAATATTTTGGAAAAAATACCTGAGTCAGAACTTGATTCAGTGGTACAAATGGCTGCGCAAATCTCCCAAACTCAAGTTGCTATTATATCCATTTATGATGGTCAAAACGTCCAAATCAAATCAAGTGTTGGACTAAATATTTACGACTTAAGAGGTGATTTCGACTTTTGTTTTGATCTTATAAAAGACAAGTTATATTTTGAAATTCCAGATGCCTATTTAGATGCTGAATTGGTGAAAAACCCAATGGTTATTGGTCATCCAAATTTCAGGTTTTTTGGCGGCGTGCCAATTACAAGTATAGAAGGTTTTAAGATTGGCACCATCAATGTTATCGACCCTAAGGCAAAGCAATTAAGCCGCGAACAAATTGAGGGATTAAACAGCTTATCAAAGCAGGTAACTATCCTTTTAAACCTTAGAAAGCAGAACAAGAATTTACAGAATGAATTAAACCAGTTGCTTAACGAGCGGGTCAACCAAACCGAAATCGATTTAGCCGCTTATAAATTCGCATTAGACCAATCATCAGGTGTTGCTATTGCTGACCGCAATGGGTATATCAAGTTTGTAAATGATAAATTTTGCAAATCGTCAGGCTACATAAAAGAAGAATTACTTGGACAGGCCTATAGCATATTCAACTCAGGCCATCACAGCCAACTTTTCTTTGAAGAAATGTGGGAAAGCATAAGCCACGGAGAATTGTGGATTGGCGAAATAAGGAACAAAGACAAACAAGGGAATTTCTTTTGGGTGGATTGCAGCATTATTCCTTTCTTAGATAAAAAAGGGAAAACCTATCAGTATATGGCAATTCAACAAGACATAACTGAAAAAAAATCGGCCCAAGAACGCATGACGCTTGAAGCGCGCTTGATTTCAATTCTGAGTGAAAACGATAGCATCAATTCATCCATTCAACACATTGCCGAACAAATTTGTTACCGTTTGGAATGGGATATTGGGATTTTTTGGGACCTTCAAAAAGACAACAATTTACTTATCCCCCATATATACTACCAATTCACCTACCCCCATAACGATGAGTTAAGAACCTATATTCTTCAGCAAAAAATCAATATTGGAGAAACACTTTCGGGCAGGGTTTGGCAAAAGAAAAGTCCAATGTGGATTTTTGACTTGGGTTTTGAAAACAGCCAATTTGAAACCACGATAGCCGGAGTTTACAAAATTAAATCATCTTTATTATTCCCCGTTTTATTCAACAATGAGGTGATTGGGGTTATGCAATTTTTAAGCTCTAAAACCAAAAAGACAGATGTAAACATTATACAAATGTTTGAAAGCACAGGTTTACAGATAGGAGCATTTATTGAACGCAAATTGGCCGAGCAAGAGCTTTTGAAAGCGAAAAAACAAGCTGAAGAATCGGTGATTTCTAAAGATCATTTTTTGGCAAACATGAGCCATGAAATCAGAACACCAATGAATGCAATCATTGGTTTTACAGAATTGCTGTCACAAACTGGATTGAACCACTTGCAAAAAGACTATGCAAATTCAGTAAAGGTGGCAGGCGAAAACCTCTTGTCTATCATTAATGATATTTTAGATTTTTCCAAAATAGAATCTGGTGTTGTAACCATTGAAACGAATTCATCTGACGTGCATTTAATTATGAAAAACGTGTACGATCTTTTGAAAATTAGTGCCAATCAAAAAAACTTAAAATTCTCTTTTGAGTTTGATCCCAATATCCCACAATTTTTAATGTGTGATGCCTTGCGTTTAAATCAAATTCTCATCAATTTGGTTGGCAATGCCATTAAGTTTACTGAAAATGGTTCAGTTGAATTTTCCGCAACATTAATCAATAGCGGCAGCACCTACCATCAAATATTGTTCAAAGTAAAGGATACCGGCATTGGCATACATGACGAGAAGAAAGACAAGATTTTTGAACGCTTTAGCCAAGTAAACAATGCGATAAACCGAAAATATGAGGGCACTGGATTGGGATTGAGTATTTCAAAAAACTTGATCCAATTAATGGGTGGTGAACTGGAATTGAAATCAAAAGAAGGCATTGGTTCTGAGTTTCAGTTTGTGCTAAAACTTGACATTGGTACAAAGAACGAAACACTAAAAGAATCGTATCAAAGTCAGCGAAGCGCACATATTAGAAGGCCCATAATTTTGGTTATTGAAGACAATTATTTAAACCAAAAATTGGCAAAAAATGTATTGAATAATTTTGATTTCGATGTTGAATTGGCCATCAATGGTCAAATAGGCTTGGAAATGCTCAAGGTTAAATACTATGACCTAATTTTAATGGACATTCAAATGCCAGAATTGGATGGATACCAAACCACCAAAATCATTAGAAATACATTGAAATTAAACACGCCAATTATTGCAATGACTGCGCACTCCATTGTTGGCGAAAAAGAAAAATGTATAGCTGCAGGCATGAATGATTTTATATCAAAGCCATTTAACCCCGACACCTTATACCACAAGATAATTAAAAAGCTTTCAAAAGCATTAATTGGCAATACCTCAGAGGCACTCGAGCAAGACAACACAGAAGATTTTGTGTTAAAAGTTAATATGAATTATTTGAAAGAATTGTCTGCAGGAAACGTCGACTTTGAACTTGAAATGATTCAATTGTTTTTAAAACAAATACCAGACGAATTGCAAAATATTACCAACGCCATTGAATTTAACGACAAGCAAAAGATTAAAGATTTATGCCATAAAGTGAAATCTTCTTTTGATATTTTTGGTTTAGAAACCATCAGTGAAATGCTTGGCCAACTTGCCATAGATAGCAGCAATGGTAATGACAAATCTGAATTATTGAAACAGGTGTCTTCCATGCAAACCATTTTGGAAGCATTTTACCCCGAATTAGAAAACAAAATAAGCGAACTACAACCTTAAACAAGAACCCACAGTATTTATGAAATCAATCATAATAGACGACAATGAAATAGCCTTGCTAGCAACGCAACAATGCGTTTTAAAGGCAGATCAAATCACATTGGCAAAAACCTTTAACAACGCCTTACAAGCACTTTCTTATATTGCCAGCAATCAAGTTGATTTAATCTTTTTAGACATCGAAATGCCAGAGTTAAATGGCATTGAATTCATTAAAGCAATGAAACATCCGCATCCACTAATTGTGCTTACCACTTCACACCCTGAATTTGCGCTTGAAGCCTACGAGCACAATGTATTGGACTATTTGGTAAAACCAATTGCACTGCCAAGATTTTTAAACGCTGTGGCAAAAGCCCAAGCGATGTTTGAAAAACACAATATTGACAAAATAGAAAATGACATTATCTTTATTAAAAAAGGGAATATCATTGTAAAAGTTAACAAGTCAGATGTCTTATGGATTGAAGGCTTAGGCGATTATGTAACTTTGAATACGGAGAAGGAAAAATTCATTGTACACTCAACCATGCATTCAATTGAACAAAAATTCGCATCGAATGAATTTATGCGTGTACACCGTTCATTTATTATCAGGATTGACCGGATCAATAACATTGAAGACAATTGCATATCGTATTATGACAAGTTTATTCCTATTGGAAAAACATATAGAGAGTCCGTTTACAAGCGACTTAACTTATTATAAAACAAGCTAAGAACCGTTTATCTACAGATTTTAGACCTATTTCGAAAATTCCTCGTTCATCATCGAAAACTAAAATCAGATAAGTTCTGTAAGCATATCTTTGTTTCAGGAAATAAAATTTATATTGTAAGAAGAATGGGAACTGTTTTTTAATGGTTCCCATTTTTTTATGGACAATGATACTTAATTACAAAACGCAATTATCTAATAACTGCAATGTTTGAAACCTATTTTTCTAAGAAATATTGATTTAGTTTTTCATTGAACGCAATTTACTTGCGTCAACAATGGTAATGGTGCTGCCTTTAATCTCAATCAAACCTTCTTCTTTAAAGTCAGTTAGTGTTCTAATGAGTGTCTCTGTGGCTGTCCCAGCGATGTGAGCCAGGTCCTCTCTGCTAATTGGAATACTAAACACATCGCCACTGTCATTACCGTAACGGTCTTTTAGCATCATAAGGCTTTCTGAAACTTTTTTCCTTACACTGTCGTATGCTATTTTTAAAAGACGTTCTTCCTTTTCCTTTACTTCTTTGCTTAAGAGCTTGATAAAGGTGTTGGCCACTTCCCTATTTTGGTAAATCAATTTGTGGAAATCGTCCTTAGGAATCAATTTAAGGCGGGTTTCCTCCATCGCTATCGCTTCATCTTCGTATACATTGTCTTCCAACAAAGCAATATAACCAAAGAAATCACCCTCATTGTATAAACCAGTAATTAGTTCTTTATCTTGTCGGTTATTTTTAATGGTTTTAACCTTCCCTTTTTCAATCAAATACAAATATAGAGGTGTATTGCTTTCTGAATAAATAATGTCCTTCTTTTTGTATTGTTTATTGCGCGCATTGACATCAACACGTGCAAATTCTTCAATCGATTTTACTTGGCGAATAAAGTGATCGAAACCATCTGAATTGTGAGCAAAACTATGCCCAGTCAACAAACTTGACTTTTTCAATCGTGTATCTACGGCAGCAAGCAGCTCAACATCATCAAACGGTTTGGTTACATAATCGTCTGCGCCAAGTTCCATTCCTTTTCTAACATCAGATCGGTCGGCTTTAGCAGTTAAAAATATAAATGGAATTTGATTGGTGTTTGGGTCTCTGTTGAGCATATGCAACACCCCATACCCATCCAATTCTGGCATCATAATGTCACAAATGATTAACTCAGGTTTGTTTAACTGAACTTTTATCACCCCTTCCTTACCATTGCTGGCAGTTTCAACTTGGTGACCGGCCAATGTTAAAATTTCAGAGGTGTTTTCCCTCATGTTGTCATTGTCTTCAATTAATAATATATACGCCATTTTTAAATGTTTTTTAAATTGGAAATTTCAGTGTGAATTTGGTCCCTTTTTCAGGAACACTTTTAAATTGTATATCGCCTTTTAATATCTCAACGTATTTTTTAACGATGTTTAATCCCAAACCAGTTCCTTGCATATTACCACTGTTGTTAGCACGGTAAAAACGCTCGAATATATGGGCTTGGTCTTCGAGTGGAATTCCAATACCTTGGTCTTTTATCTCTATTGTTAGTGAATTTGCATCTCTACTTAATTTGATGTCTATATTGGTGTTCTCATTCGAGTATTTAATCGCATTGCTAATCAAATTAAACATTATATTTTTGAGAATTCTTTTATCAATAAAAATTTGATCATTGTCTAAAAGACCGGTAAAACCAATACGTTGTCCTGCTTTTGCAATAGATTTAATTTCATCTGCAATGGTGCTTATAAGCTCATTTAAACCAAGATATTCAGGGTTGGCCAAAACAGCACCCTCTTCGAGCTTATCTAAAGACAAGAAATCGTTTAAAATATCAGTTAAATGGTTTACCGAATTTTTCACCCGATCGATGTGCTTAAACATGTTGTTTTTATCCATGCTTTCGGCGTATTTACCAGTAAGAGAAACCGATGACATAATGGTTGCCAGCGGGGTTCTAAATTCATGAGAGGCGGTGCTGATAAAACGAGATTTTAAATTGTTTAATTCACGTTCTTTTTCCAAGGCCGTGTCCACTTCTTTCTTTGATTCGGTTAATTTTCGAATCATTTCAGCCAGCTCTAGTGTGCGTTCTTGAACTTTTTGTTCGAGGTCCTGATTCAATTTAGACAACTGAAAACTGGTCTTCTTTAAAAGCTCATTGGCCTCTCTTAGTTCATTGTCTTTCTTCTTTCTTTCTGTAATGTCGATAACAAAAGAAACCACCAACATACTGTCTACTGCTTTTACGTAACTCAAGCTTATTTCTATAGGAAACTCGGTTCCATCATTCCGTTTGGCCCACAGGTCACGCCCAACACCCATTGAACGCGGCGAAGGATTTTGGTGGTAGTTGGAACGATGCTCCTTGTGCATGTGTAAGAAACGAGATGGCACTAAATCTTCAATCACCAAAGTGCACATGGCATCGTTGTCGTAGCCGAACATTTGTAAGGCTTTTGGATTAGACAAAACAATTTGTCCTTTTGAATTGCTCACAATAATGCCTTCAGTGGCATCGGTGAACATTCCTTCTAGTATTTCGTTATGGTTAAAATTCTCCATTAAATTAATGTTTACAGCAATTTTTTACGGTAACAGTTTGATTGCTATTTTCCAATTCGGGGCTAAGGTAAGGAATTCCGAGGTTTGCACCTCTTAATATCATTAAAACCCCAACAACTAAAGGCAAAGCTTTGTATAAATATGTAAAACGTTTTACTTTAAATGAGAACTGCTTAGAGATCAACATCCAAGCAGCGATAAAAACCGGCATGGTTCCAATTCCGAATAAGAGCATGTATACCACCGCGTCTGAAACTTGGTTGAAACTTGCACAGTATAGCGCAGCGATATAAATAGCACCACAAGGCAAAAGACCATTCATCATCCCTAAGCCTAGCGCTGATTTGTTGCTATTTGAACCTATGGCAGCAGATATTTTTTTAAGCACATTGCCTTGGAGATTGGAGAATAGTTTAAGTTTCGGCAATTTCAATAAGGGCCATAAAACATACAATACCATTAAACTACCCATAACAATGGATAAGGTTTGTTGTAGTTTGAAAAAAGAGAACGACATGCCAAGTAGATAAACCATTAGTCCAATAACAATATAAATTGATATCCGACCAATTTGGTACAAAACGGCGAAAACCCGCTTATCACCCTTCACCTGAGAAGGAATATAAAAGGCCAAAGGACCACACATCCCAGCGCAGTGCAGGGTTGAGATCAGTCCAAATATTAGCCCGTTGATTAACACCTTATAGTTTTATTTTTTTCTCAATTTGGTAAACGCCATTTGAGTATAGATAAATATTTAATCCGTAAACACCAGGCACAAAGTTAGATTTCAAAATGGGTTCAATAACAGATCCATTAAAAACAAAGCTTCTATCTGCCTTTGCGCTATCTGGTTTCTTAAACACCAATTTAATTGAATCGCATACCAAAGATTTCGCTTGCTTTAATTTAATCATTCCAGCTTCTTCATATACAACAAATGAATCGGCATATTGATTTCCTTTTTTCAAAGCATCTATTTTTGTTTGGTATTGAAGTTCCTCTGCATAATAGTCTTTTGATTCAAGGTCGATATTTTGACCACAACTTTTAAAAACCATCGTTACAATAAGTGCAACAAAAATGAGGTAAATTGCTATGATAAAGTATTTGAAATTCATTTATTGATAAATTGGTCCTAGAAAATTCGTTTTAACCCGTTCTATTTTTTCTCCGTCTCTGCATATATCCAAAACCACTTTGGTTTTGTGTCCAGTCATCTGATTGTTTGGTATGACTAAGAAAAACTGCCCATCGTACTTTGATTCGGCTTTAATTTTTATATCACGTCCAATACTTTTTATAACGCCGTCTGATGGTTCTATAACAACTATTTTAATATTTGCATCAAAATACGTCTTATTGATGGTTTTAATCAGGAACAAGTTTGAGTAATGTGTGCTGTCTGGTTTTTGAAATAAAAGACCAGGCGACCTGAGTATGGTGGTGTCGATATTTTTCCTACTGGCAATCAAAGTTATAAGTATACCAAGCAGCAAAATTAGTACCACACTGTACGCGCGGGTTCTCCAATTAAAAAGATGCGAGATTCCTGTCGAGATGGCACTTTCGCTGGTAAAGTTAATTAGTCTTTTTGGCTTGTGCACTTTTTCCATCACTTCGTCACAAGCATCAATACAAGCTGTGCAGTTAACACATTCCAATTGGGTGCCATTGCGAATGTCAATGGCTGTTGGGCAAACCTTAACACACATACCACAATCGATGCAATCCCCTTTTAATGCTGGATCTTCTCCTTTGTGAACATGACCTCTAGGTTCACCGCGTTTATAATCGTAAGCAACAACAATAGAATTTTTATCCAACATAACCCCTTGCAATCTGCCATAAGGGCATGCGATTAGACAAACTTGTTCTCTGAACCAGGCAAAGACAAAATAGTAAACACCACTGAAAATCAAAATAAGCAACAATCCAACGGAATGATCAGATACAGGCTCTGTGATGATTTTATATAAGCCGTCGACACCAATCATATAGGCCAAAAAAGTATTGGATATCAGAAAGGCAAAGAGAAAGAAAATGGAATGTTTTAAGGTTCTTTTAAAAACCTTCTCTGTGGTCCACGGACTATTTTTGAGTTTCACTTGATTGGCGGCAGAACCATCAATCCAATATTCAATTTTGCGAAAAACCATTTCAAGAAAAACAGTTTGTGGGCAAACCCAACCGCAAAACACTCTGCCGAATGCCACTGTAAACAAAACGATAAAGAGCACAAAAGTGATCATGGCAACGCCAAAAATCACTAAGTCTTGTGGCCAGAAAATGGCCCCAAATAAAATAAACTTTCTCTCTAATACATTAAAAAGAAACATGGGGTGCCCATTGTATTTCAAGAAAGGCAAACCAAACAGAACTACCAAGTACACGATGGACAAGGCGGTTCTGTAATTGTATAATTTACCTTTGGGTTGCCAAGGGAAAACCCATTTGCGTTTTCCGTTGGATCCTATTGTTCCAATAGAATCTCTGTACGATTGATCTACATGCTCAAGTTCAAAGGAATCAGAACTCATTATTTTACTTCGATAACTTTTGCTGAATCTTTAACACCTCTAGAGTCGCTGCTCGGTGCAAGTTCCTCTTCTACGATTAAACCATCTGGTGCTTTCTGATTTGCAGGATTCGTGCCTTGTAAAGTGTAAATATAACTGATAACATTTTGGATGTCTACGGGACTTAACTCATCTTTCCATGCTTTCATCCCCTTATTGGTACCATTTTTTACGATTTTAAACAAATCGCCGGCCTTGTTTCCATATACCCAATATTTATCGGCAAAGTTGGGTCCTACCAAACCTTGACCTTCTGGACCGTGACACACTGCACAATTCTTTACGAAAGTGGCTTTACCTGCATCAAGTTTACCTGCATCAGTAATATATGTTGCATTGGTTTCATCTACATTTGAAGCTAAAGTGGCTCTATATGCATTCACACTTTTTTCAGCCTCAGCCATTTCGTATTCATATTCTTCCAAACTAGATTTTGAGTTATGGGTAACATGGTAACTGATAAAATAAACGATGCCTGAAACAATGGTAAGATAGAAACCGTATTTCCACCATGGCGGCAAATCGTTGTCCAATTCTTTGATACCATCATAGTCGTGGTCAAGCATTACATCTTTGTCTGTTTCAACTGGCTTCACACCTAACAATTTCCTTGAGATTAAATTGCTTAGGAAAGATTCTTTTTTAACTTTCTCTCCAGCGGTTTCAGAAGCTACAGCTTCGCGTTTTACGATTATTCTAAGAATGACCAAACACAACCATAGGATTACAAACAATTCGAGCAACAATACGGCAAACAAAGAATAGAATCCAAGTGGGTGCATTCCTGCAATTGGACTTGATTCGTATATGCTTTCAGCAGCTGCTGGAGCAGCATCTTGAGCAAAAGCACTGCCTGAGGCAAATAGCATCATAATAAAGGCAAGTGCTTTGGTTCCTTTACTTGAAACTATTTCACGAATTTTTGTTTTAACCGCTGTTCTTAAAACACCAGATAAAATCATGATTACCGTAAGCAAAACTGTGGCAAGTATGCCCATTGCTAGGAAAAGTGGGTTGCTTCCAATTGATTCAGCCTTAGGGTCAGGACTTAACGAGTAGGCATTGAAAGATATAAGGGTCGCGATGACGAAGGTTATTGATTTGATTGTTCTCATCATAATTATTGCTTGTTGTTATCGAATGGAATTTGTTCTATTTCTTTTAAATACTGTTTATCTGTTTTTAGCACGAACCAAAGTAGTACCACAAAAAAGATAAAAAATATGAGTAGTGAAGTCAATGGGTAAATGCTTACACCAGATATATTCTCTAAATAATGAATGAATTTCATGGTTTTATTTTTGAGTATTAGTTGGTTCAGCACTGATATCGGTACCCAATCTTTGCAGGTAAGCAATCAAGGCAATAATTTCTTTTTGAGGCATTGCTTTGATGTTTTCCTTTTGAAGATCTGCAACAATTTCATTGGCTTGTTTCATTAAATCTTTATTTGCTTCTTTTTCATAACCTTGCTCATAAGGCACACCCAATGTTTGCATGGCTTTAATTTTTGCCTCTGTAATATCCATATCGATATCGTTTTCGAACAACCAAGTGTAACGTGGCATGATAGAACCTGGAGATATTGTTTGTGGCTCATACATGTGGTTGAAGTGCCAAGAGTTTGGTTTTCTGATTTTTTGTGTACCTTCTCTGGCTAAGTCTGGACCAGTGCGTTTACTACCCCATTGGAATGGATGATCGTACACAAACTCACCAGCTTTAGAGTACTCACCATATCTTGCTGTTTCACTTCTGAATGGACGAACCATTTGAGAGTGGCAAGTATAACAGCCTTCTCGGATGTATATGTCTCTACCTTGTAACTCTAGCGGCGTGTATGGTTTTACACTGCTAATTGTAGGCACATTGCTTTTAATTAAGAATGAAGGAATAAATTCAACTGCTCCACCAATTAAAATAACAATTAAAGAGAATACCAACAATTGAACTGGTTTTCTTTCAACCCAACGGTGCCAATGTTCAGTGTGGTGAGGCACATAATCGTCGGTTAATGGAGCAGCTTCTGCCGCTTCATCGTCAACAGCCTTACCAGCGCGAATGGTTTTAATTAAATTATAGACCATTAAGATTGCACCAAGGAAATATAAGGTGCCACCAATAGAACGCAATAGATAGAATGGTTTCAATTGAACAACAGTTTCAAGGAATTGGTATTTCAAAGTTCCGTCTGGAGTAAATTCTTTCCACATTAAACTTTGTGTCCAACCAGCCCAGTACATAGGAATTGCGTACAATAGAATACCAAGGGTACCTAACCAAAAGTGGGTATTGGCCATGCTTTTGCTGTAAAGATCAGTTTTGAAAATTCGAGGAATTAACCAATACAATATACCGAAGGTTAAGAATCCGTTCCAACCCAAAGCACCAACGTGCACGTGGGCAACAATCCAATCGGTAAAGTGGGCAATTGCATTTACGTTTTTAAATGAAAGCATTGGGCCTTCAAAAGTTGCCATACCATAAGCGGTAATTGCAACAACCATAAACTTCAATACCACATCTTCTCTTACTTTATCCCAAACACCTCTAAGGGTTAATAATCCATTAATCATACCACCCCAACTTGGAGCAATTAACATCACTGAAAACACAACACCTAATGACTGCGCCCAATCAGGCAATGAAGTATACAACAAGTGGTGAGGACCAGCCCAAATATATAAGAATATCAAAGCCCAGAAATGGATAATTGACAATCTATATGAATAAACTGGTCTGTCAGCAGCCTTAGGTAAGAAGTAATACATCAAACCTAGGTAAGGTGTGGTTAAAAAGAATGCAACGGCATTGTGACCATACCACCATTGAACCAGAGCATCTTGCATACCTGCATAAAAGCTATAACTTTTCATCCAGCTAAATGGCAATTCGAAAGAATTCACAATGTGCAATACAGCAACAGTTACAAAGGTTGCGATATAAAACCAAATGGCGACATATAAATGGCGTTCTCTACGTTTCAAAATGGTACCAAACATGTTCCATCCAAAGATTACCCATATTAGAGCAATTAAAATGTCAATTGGCCATTCTAGCTCAGCATACTCTTTACCTGTTGTATAACCTGAAAGCAAGGTAACTGCAGCAAGAACAATAATTAATTGCCAACCCCAAAAATGTATTTTGCTCAGGGTATCGTTGAACATTCTAGCTTTGCATAAACGCTGTAAAGAATAGTAAACACCCATAAAAATACCATTACCGACAAATGCGAAGATGATGGCGTTGGTGTGAACAGGTCTAATACGACCAAAACTCGTCTGAGCAAGGTCAAAGTTTAATACGGGAAATACTAGCTGAAATGCTGCAAGTAATCCAACGAGCATGCCTACAAGCGACCATAGCATAGTCGCATAGGCAAACCATTTCACGATTTTGTTGTCATAATGGAAGGTTTCTTTATTCATATCTGTTTATTTTGAAATTTTGGAATTTTCTGTTTCTTCATCTTCGAATAAAATTCGAACGGATGGCGTGTAGGTGTCGCGGAATTGCCCTTGCTTTCCAGCACGGATAAACATGATTAAAAAGAACAGTGCCAATAGCATACTGGCGCCGATTAAAAGTATCATGATTTCCATGGTTCAAAAGTATTTAGATGTGTTTTTCGAATCGATGACCTGAATCAGATTATAAACTGACGCTCGTCACTTTTCGGCTTTGGATTAATGGAAACTTATCGATATGAACATACAAATAAAGCTGTATTTAAATACACAAACCACTGTCTAAATGCCCATTACAGACTATGCAAAAACCTGTATTAGAATTTGTCATTATCTCATAAAATTTAAAGAAATCGCAGGTTTCATTGACGTCAAAAAAAAGCACTAAGCCGCATCATATTTAATTACGAAAATTATATATTAATTGTATTTGGTCTTGAATGTTAAGGATATAGCACGTAGAATAAAAAAAGTACACCGTTTACGGTGTGCTTTGGGATTAATTTTATAGCCTGTATGAATACTCTTTACCTTTGAAGAATCAACTTATAACTTGTGCTTTTTTTATGGTTAATTTTGCCATTATATTGGTCATCACCCAAGTAATAATCAACATAGAAATGGAGCTACTTGGCATCAATATGGCCGCAGTGAGTGGCGACAATTGTGCGGTAATTGCATAATAAAGCCCAATGACATTATACACCAAGGAGAATGCAAAACTGACTATCACAACCCATTTTGCGGCCTTAACCATTTGCATTAAAGAAGGCAAATTACCCAAGGCATTGGCGGTTAACAGCACATCACAAGCTGGAAAAAAGGAATTTTCGTGATCGGCAACTGAAACTGCTACATCTGCTTCTTTCAGAGCTGGCGCATCGTTCAAGCCATCCCCAGCCATGCAAACTACTTTACCTTCATCCTTCAATTTTTTAACCAAAGAAACTTTGTCTTCTGGTTGTTGTTTTATTAAAGTTTGTTCAAAAACACCATGGTTTATTTCGGGATTCAACTCATTATCACCACTTGAAAGATAAAGAGAATACCCTTGTAATTTAAGATCTAACAAGACCCTGTTGGTTTCAGGTCGTATGCGGTGGGTAAGAAGAAAACAGCCTTTGTACTGGCCGTTTATTTCAATGTGAATAGCACTTTGCCCCTCTCCTATATTGCTTTGTTCTTGTTTCAAAAAAAGGGCCGAACCTAATTTAATTCGATTTGAATTGATTAAACCTTGAAGGCCTTTTCCTGTAAAATCCGTGTAGGCATCTAACTCGAAATTCTGCTTGTAATACCCATGTGCAATTGCCACACTATACGGGTGAACAGATTGATGGCATAAAAAGCCAATCATATCAAGTTCTTCTGTATTTAAGCGGGTTTGGTTATCAACTTCAAAAGCCTTGTTGTCGGTTAGTGTTCCCGTTTTATCAAAAACAAATGTGTTGCACTTTGCCATTTGACTTAAGGTATCTTTGTTCTTTACAAACATCCCATTGTTTTTGAGTGTTCTAAGTAAATGTCCGTTGGCGAAGGTTGTAGCGAGCAAAAGAATACAAGGACAGGCAACAATTAGCACACTGGTGAGTGACTTAAATGCTTCTTCCAAGCCATTCATATTGTATTGGTAAATAAATGCAAAAGCACCAACTATGAGCAAACCCAAGGTGAAATAATAATTCAACTTTTCAGTTAAGGAATTGTCTTTTTCCGATTTGTCTTTTTCGATGGCCCACAATTTAACCAAACGGCTATTGTCTGTTGAACCCAATAATTTAAATTGCGCTGAGCGTCCATTGATAACAGCACCAGCATATACCTTTTCACCTGCTTGTACAGCCACTGGTTTTGATTCACCAGTAATAAAACTATAATCAACACTTACTACCCCTGAAGAAAGAACTGCATCAGCAGGTAATAGTTCAGAATTACGCAATTCGATGGTATCGTTTTCTTGGAGTTTGGAAATATTTACAACTTGAGCAGCTCCATTAACAATCAATCTCGCAGATAATGGGAAATAAGAGCGGTAATCGCGGTCGAAGGTTAAAGAATGGTAACTTAAATCTTGAAAATACCGGCCCGTTAGCAAAAGAAATACGATACCAGTCATGCTGTCAAAATAGCCTGAATGGTTCATCACAAACAATTCGTATAAACTGCGCCCAAACGCGGCAACAATTGCCAAAGTAATAGGCAAATCGATATTAAGTGTGCGGGTCCTTATTGCTTTGTATGAACTCTCAAAGAATTCAGATGAACAATAAAACAAGACAGGTAAAGACAAGATCAAGCTAATATAATCAAACCAATGTTTTAGAGTGATGCTGGATGCGTCTAAAGACAATCCTAAATATTCAGGAAAACTGAGCATCATAATGTTTCCAAAACAAAAACCAGCCACACCAATTTTAATGGCAAGGGGTGAAAATTTATTTTTCTTGGCTCCTGAATTGTTAGACAGTGTTAAGTCGGGTTTATAACCCAAACCAAACAAAAGGGTAACCAAACTGGATAAAACTTTGGGGCCATTCTTAACCGTGACGATGAGTTCCTTATTGAAGAAATCGACACGAGAAGACAATACTGACTTATTTAATCTATCTAAGCGCTCCAATAAATAGATACAGGAATTACAATGCATTCCTGGTATTCTAAATTTGTATTGAACGTTATCGCCTTGGCTAAAAATTTTGAATTTATCGGCGGTCTCAATTTCATCTAAAAAATCCAAACCACCTTTCTCTGTTGATTCAGGCGTTAAACCTTTGCCATCTTCATAATAACGGCACATATTGCTGTCGTTGAGAAGGGTAAAGACGGCGGCACAACCTGAGCAACAAAAGTTTAAATCGGATTCAATATTCACATGGTCTTCGCATGGAAGGCCACAGTGGGCGCATTGTTTCATGTTTGAAACTTTGGCTTTATTTAACTCCTCAGTTAAAACACCTGTTTTCAAATCAATCTCCATAACTCAAGAAGCTTAACAAACGATTAAAACTGGAGATTGGGTAAACTTAAGTGCATATCTAGAAAAACGTTTGTGAAACAGATTTTGCCACACATTATAATGGTGGGCATAAACGACCAACAAATCTGGCTTCAAATTTTTTATCGCTTTCTCAAATTCCACTTCTTTATCTAGTCCCTGAATTTGTTTGAGGTCGATAGACTGAGAAGAAAACATTTTTTTCAGACCTTGTTTAAAATTCCCTGCATTGCGCTCAACAGCTTCATCGTAATGAGAAACATTTAAAGCAGTAATAGAAGCATTTTGACTTCCAAGCATTTCTCTTAAAGCTGACAATTGATGAACTTCTGCAGATTTGCCGTCCCAAGCATACGCAATATGGTCTAAATTCAGAGACTTAGAATTGAAAGGAACAACAAATAAAGGGCATTGAATTTTACCGATTAGCGTAGTGCAGACATCGCCAAATATCACTTTGTCTAAACCCGTTCTTTTTTTAACCCCAACAACTGAAATCCAGGGAGACAAAGCCTCTACTTTTTCAGCAATAGTGGGAATTAAAAAACCATAATCTACTTCAAAAGCAATTTGCATACCTGGGCGTGATTTCTTCAAATAGGTTATTCCACGTCGCAGCAAAGCCGAAGCTTTTTTGATGTCTACTTCAGGATTGTAGGTATATAAATTCTCACTGTCGGCGAGAACAGAAGTTGAAACAACATGGTAAATAAACAGGCGAGATCCCGTTTTATAAGCTAAATCGGCAGCTAATTCTAAGGCATTTTTGGATGCCAAACTAAAATCGTGAGCAGCAAAAACTATTTTATTGGGTTTCATATTTCTGTGGATTAAATATACTAATGCACAAAACTATAGCTATTTGGAAAAGATGATTATGACTTAGAGCAGTTAAAATAACTGATCTAAGTCATTTTTTATTTGGTCGCTTGTTGTGGAAAAAACATTAAAAAAACTAAAACCACTTGTAAAGTGGATTGTTTATTTATAAATTTGTCATCTTATTTTACTTTAAAATAAACACTTATGGAAATCAAATTAGAAGAATTATTCCAAGATAAAATCGATCAAGAGATCAAAATCGAACCAAGAGATTGGATGCCGGAAAAATACCGTAAGACCTTATTGCGTCAGATATCACAACATGCTCACAGCGAGATAGTTGGTATGCTACCTGAGGCCAATTGGATTACACGTGCCCCGAATTTGCGCCGTAAGGTTGCATTATTGGCCAAGGTTCAAGATGAGGCCGGACATGGATTATACCTCTATTCAGCAGCAGAAACATTAGGCATGAGCCGTGATGAAATGCTGGAAGACCTTCACACTGGAAAGGCTAAATACAGCAGTATTTTCAATTACCCAACGTTAACTTGGGCTGATATGGGTGCAATTGGTTGGTTGGTAGACGGTGCCGCAATTATGAATCAAGTTCCTCTGTGCAGAACAAGTTACGGTCCCTATGCAAGAGCAATGGTTAGAGTTTGTAAAGAAGAATCTTTCCACCAAAGACAAGGATATGAAATCATGTTAACCTTAAGCAAAGGAACTGAAGCTCAAAAAGCTTTGGCTCAAGATGCTTTAAACAGATGGTGGTGGCCGAGTATCATGATGTTTGGACCTAACGATGACAATTCTCCAAACAGTGCACAAAGCATGAAATGGAAAATCAAACGTTTTAGCAACGACGAATTAAGACAAAAGTTTGTAGATGTAACAGTCGCACAAACAGAGATATTGGGATTAAGTATTCCTGACAAAGATTTAAAATGGAATGCAGAACGTGGACATTATGATTTTGGTGCAATTAATTGGGAAGAATTTTTCGAAGTTGTAGCAGGCAATGGACCATGCAACAAACAAAGATTGAAGGCAAGAGTTGATGCTTGGGAAAATGGTGCTTGGGTTAGAGAAGCCGCCACAGCCTATGCAGAAAAAAGAGAGTTAAGAGAAAAGGATCAAACAGAAGCAGCATAATGAGTACAAAAGAATGGCCTCTATGGGAGGTGTTTATACGCGCAAAACAAGGTTTAAACCATAAGCATGTTGGGAGTTTGCACGCCGCAGACCTACAAATGGCAATTGAGAATGCCCGTGATGTATACACTAGAAGAATGGAAGGTGTAAGTATTTGGGTTGTAGAAAGCAAACATGTTCACGCAAGTGAACCATCTGAACAAGAGTCATTGTTTGAACCAGCTAACGATAAAATATACAGACATCCCACTTTCTATAACTTACCAGAAGAACTGAACCACATGTAATGGCTGCAAACAAAGATTTACTTATAGATTATATTCTGCATTTGGCAGACAACAGCATGATATTGGGTCAGCGCAACGCTGAATGGTGCGGACACGGTCCAGTTTTAGAACAAGACATTGCGTTAACCAATATAACATTAGATTTGATCGGCGAAGCGCGCAGTTTATACCAATATGCAGCCGAATTAAAAGGTGGAAATAGCACCGAAGATACTGTTGCCTTTTTAAGGGATGTAATGCAATACCGCAACACCTTGCTATTGGAACAGGAGAATACAGATTGGGCCTACACAATAAGCAGACAATTCTTCTTTGATGCTTTTCACTACCATTTACAAGATGCATTGGTAAACAGTTCAGATGAACGCATAAAAGAAATTGCCAAAAAGACCATTAAAGAATCTGCATACCATTTAAAATGGAGCAGTGAATGGATGATTCGTTTGGGTGACGGAACTGAAATCAGCCATTTAAAAATGCAAAATGCTGTGAACGCGCTTTGGGAATATACTGGTGAATTTTTTATACCATCTTCAACAGAAACCGAAATGGCAGAGAATGGCATTGCACCCGATTTATCTGTTTTATCACAAAAATGGAAATCAAAAGTTGAGGACATCCTAAAAGAAGCGACCTTGAGTATTCCAAATTCTGATTTTCATCAAAAAGGCGGAAAAAAAGGACTACACAGCGAACATTTGGGATATATTTTAGCCGAGATGCAATTCATGCAGCGCGCATATCCAGGTTCTGAATGGTAACTCCACAGCAATTACACAAGGCCAAAAGGCCAAATTATTAATTATTAATTTATTATCCGTTAACTCTTAAATAAAAAACTGATAATAATCCTATTTTATTTGTTTAGATTTTGATATAAATATTTAACTTTGCGGAGCTATTTATTTACCTCCATATGGGAAGAGTATTCGAAAAAAGAAAACACAAAATGTTCGCGCGTTTCGACAAAATGTCGAAAACATTCACAAAATATGGCAAAGAAATAGCCATTGCCATTAAATCTGGTGGACCAGATCCAGAATCAAATGCCAAATTAAGGGTTGTAATTACCAATGCAAAAAGTCATAATATGCCCAAAGACCGAATTGATGCTGCCATCAAAAGGTCTGCAGGTAAAGACACCAGCAATTATGAAGAGATTTCTTATGAAGCGATGTGCATGAAAGGTGTTGGTTTAATTATTGAAACAGCAACTGACAATCCCACACGCACGGTTGCCAATATCCGTATGCATCTGAATAGAGGTGGCGGAGAATTGGGCAAATCTGGCAGTCTAGATTTTGCATTTGAACGCAAAAGTATATTTGTAATCAAGACAGAAGGCATTAATCCTGAAGAATTAGAATTTGAATTAATAGATGCGGGCTTGGAAGAAATTGAAGTTGAAGATGGCGAAATGGTTATTACCACTTCATTTGAAAATTTTGGGTCAATGCAAAAAGCACTTGAAAGCAGAGGCTTGGAATTGGTAAGTGCAGAATTGCATAGAATGCCAACGAGCGTAATCACTTTGACTGACGAAGAAAAAGAACAAGTTGAAAATCTAATTGACAAATTAGAAGATGACGAAGACGTGCAAAACGTTTATTCAAACATTGCTTAAATAAGACAAAAAACAAACATATTCCCTCATTATGAATAGAAATAACAACAACAACATTTTAGTTCCAACTGATTTTTCAGAGATTGCACAGAATGCTTTGGGCCATGCCCTAAAAATTGCAGATGTTTACAAGAATGAAATCACACTTTTGAATATACAAGACGAAGGTGGACTTTTTGGATTGTTTGGCTCTGATGAAAAAATGGGTTTAATTAAAGAAGCCGTTGATATGAAAATGGACAAATTGATTGCAGAATCTTCAAAATCATTTCCAAATGTAAAAATCAACAAACGCTTTGAAACCGGTAAAATCTATAAAATAATTACTGAAATTGCTGAGAAAGAAAATTTCGACAGCATTGTTATGGGTACAAACGGAGCAAGTGGATTGCAACAAATTACTGGCAGCAACGCTAGTCGGGTAATAAACTACGCTAAAGTTCCAGTTGTTGTTGTCAAAGACCAATCTATAAGCAAAAACGGCTATGAGAAAATCGTTTTACCAATAGACTTATCTAGAGAAAGTAGACAAAAAGTATCTTGGGCTATTCACTTAGCAAAACGTTTTAACAGCGTCATTCATGTGATTTATGAAAACTCAAGTAATCCTGAAGTAAGAGGTAGAATTTTCGCAGCAGTAAATCAAACCCAAGACATATTGTCTGAAAACAACGCCAACTATATTGTTCGTGGTTTGGATGAAGAAAAATACCAAGATAGTTTTGCTGAAGACACCTTGGCTTATGCTGCTGAAATCAATGCAGATTTAATTATGATAATGACCCAACAAGAAAAAGGTTTTAGTGAGTTTTTATTGGGAAGCTATGCACAGCAGATTGTTAACCATAGCGGCAAGGTTCCAGTAATGTGCATCAATAGCCATGACACTGGGGTTATAATGGATGGTGTGTTTAATTAATTAAAAAACAAGCAGGAGATTATGATACTTGTAGCTGATAGCGGCAGTACCAAATGTGATTGGATGTATATGGGCATTACAAAAACGCCTAGAATCATCGAGAGCATGGGATTCAACCCATTTTTTCACAAAAAAGAATTTATTGCTAAAGAAATAAAGAAAACCTTCAAAGACCACACGCTTAGCAAATTCACCCATGTGTATTACTACGGTGCAGGTTGTGCAAGCGAAGCACATAAAGACACGGTTAGACAGGCCCTAAGAGAAGTATTCACTGATTCTGTCATACATGTAACACACGATCTGGATGGAGCCGCAATTGCTACGTGTGGAAACAAAGAAGGCATCGCCTGCATACTAGGCACAGGAAGCAATGCCTGTTATTGGGGAGGCAAATCTATTTTACCTCAAATTCCAAGCTTTGGTTTAGGTTTTATATTAGGAGACGAAGGCAGTGGCATGCATATGGGCAAATTGTTATTGAAGGCTTATTTCTATAATGACATGCCAATTAACATTCGATTGTTTTTCGAATCTTGCCACGAGAGCAAAGATCAAATCATTGAAAATGTTTATGGCAAAGCCGGCAATACCTATATGGCAACATATGCCAAATTTATCGGCGACAACATCAACTTTAAATACATTGAATCAATTGTATTGGCTTCATTTAGAGAGTTTTTTAGCACCCATATTGTCAAGTATGGCAAACACAAAACAGTTCCGGTTAATTTTGTAGGATCAATTGCTTTTATTTATGAAAAGCAATTGCGTATGGTGGCCAAAGAATTCAAAGTCAATATTGGCAACATCATTAAACAACCCATACAGTCGCTGTATGACTACCATGTTGCGCATCCAGATCAACCGAGCCAGCAAGCCAAATAAGATATTCCCAAACCTGATATAATGAGGGCCCATTTGCTGAGGCCCTCTTTTTTTCGCAATGAATTTTCAAAAACGATGGTGGTGCTTATGTGAAGAAATGTACCTGCAATAATTGCTGTTATTATTTGAGAAAGATTCTCGGAAATAATATTTGCATTGTGCACAAAAACACCTGCCGTGTAGCCCAGTGGTGTGGCAAATATATACAAGACCAAGAAAAGGTAAACGTGTCCTGACTTTTGCCATTTGGAATGCATTAAGACCGATAATGAAAATGCAGCAGGAATCTCGTGGATAGCAATTCCTCCAATCATACCACTTATAACACCAGGATTAAGATAATTGCTTAAACCAGCAGAATATCCTTCTAAAAGCGCATGCACCATTAAACCTGTAAACAAGACCAATTCACTTTTAGGCACTTCATGCGTGTGAATGTGTCCGTGTCCTAAGCCACCAGTAAAACGCTCTAAAAAGATTTGAAATAGGAAACCAAAAACAATCCAAAGTCCAGCCGTCTTTATATTATCGAACAGCTCAGGCATTAACCCAAAAATGGCTATTCCCATTAAAAATGAGCCACTAAAAACAACCGTGTGTGAAATAAACTTGTGTGAATGCACTTTTAGAACCCTTTGCAAAACAATGCCCAAAAGAGGCCCAGACAAGAGAATAAGAAGAGGTAAAATCAATTCCATTTTAGTTTAACAAGCGAGAATTTATAAAATTTGAAACACAAAAAACCAAACAAAGCACCAATGAGTCCACCAACAAGCACGTCGCTTGGATAGTGCACCCCGTTGTAAACACGGCTGTAGGCAACAACACTTGCCCATGACAGCCAGAAAATAGTACTTGAACGTTTTTTAATCCCATATAAGAAGACCATAAAAACAGCAAAAGCAAAATGATTGGCGGCATGAGAAGACGCCATACTTCCTGTTTCACTGCAAGAGACACCCTCTGGTATACGAGGAGTCAAACTGAGTTCATGACAAGGCCTAACGCGGCCGAAATACGGTTTCATAAAGCCACTGGTGAAACGGTCTGAGGCAGCAACAGCAATGAATAAGAAAAGCAAAATAAGCCAAGTTTTCTTGCCAAACTCTTTGACCATAAAATAGATGCACAAGGCATATAAAGGGGTCCAAAACAATTTATCAGAAAACCGCACCATAATTATATCAAGCCAATCTGCGCTTAGCTTTTGGTTAATTAACTGGTAAAAAAAGGTATCAAATGTGTTGCTCATGGTTTGTGCGCAATTAAGATAAGGCGGTCGGAAGTTTCAGGGTCAAATGAATTTAGTTGATAGTCGCCAAAACAATGCAACAAATCTAGACCAGATTCTTTGTACATGTTTTTAAAATCCTCCAAATCGAACAGACTTACTTTTTCCTGAAATTCAAATTGTTCATTTTGGTCACTAAAACAAATGGTTTTTATAACACGTTTGTCTTTTATTTCTTTGGTGATTTCGAAATCAATTCCATCTATGCTTTTTAATTCAAAAGGAAGTAAGTTGTTCTGAACTTTGTTGGCATTAAAAAAGTCTTGCACAAAAAACCCATTGGGTTTTAATTCCTGATATACAGCAGACAAGGTCAATAGATTATCTTCTTGAGAATCGAAATAACCAAAACTGGTAAATAAATTACAGACATAATCAAAATACTCTAATTTATATGGTTTGCGCATATCATGAACGTCAAAACGGAGCTTCTCATTTGCAAGTTTTTGCGCCTCAGCTATGCTTTCAGTGCTAAGGTCAAGCCCACAAACATCGAAACCATGAACCGACAAATCATACGAATGCCTACCCTTTCCGCAGGCCAAATCTAAAAATTTCGCCCCATCCTGAGGATTTAAAAAACTAAGCAAATTATTTATGAATAATTTCGCCTCATTTTCATCTCTTTGACCATACAGGGTATGATAGTATGAGGTATTGAACCAATCTTTAAACCAAGCCATTTTTTGAACTTGCAAAATAAGCCAAAATTATTTACATTTGCTTTTCTATTATGAAATTATTAAAGCCAATTATCTTATTCAGCGCTGTAACAGTCTTCATTTTTTCTTGCAAAAAAACCGAAGAAGACAATAACAACAACAACAATGGTGGAAGCAGTAAGACCAAATTAGAATTATTAACTCAAAAAAACTGGAAAGTTTCTAGTTTGGTAAGCAGTGGCACTGACATCTGGGGAACCTTCTTAGTGGAAGCGTGCAACAAAGACAACCAATACCGCTTCAGAACCGACGATTCATTGTCATTGTATGACATGACCAGTAAATGTAGTCCTTCTGACCCGGATTCAAGTGTAAGCATATACAAGTTTTACAACAACAACACCCAATTGATCTTAAATGTTAAGCTTACAAGTACCAATACGTTAAATGATACCGCAGACATTGTTGAATTGAGCGAAACACTTTTAAAAATCAATGCTGAATACAGCAGTGTTCCTGCTACCATTAGCTTTATCCACCCATAAAGATGAAAAAGGCATTTTTTATAGTTGCAGTTTTTAGCCTTTGGACAGCTTCATGTACAAAAGACCAAGTACCACCAAGTCCAATTGAAATAAAAGAAGATCTTGAAATGAAAAGAATCACTTCTGCGCCTTGGAAAATATACCGTGTGGAAGTAAGTGGCTTGGATGTATACAATTTGGCCGTTCCTGCTTGCCAGCAAGATGACACTTACAGATTTTTCAAAGACAGCACCTTGATGCAATACGAGAATGGAAATATCTGTTCAGGCAACCCAGATTCTTTAGCCACCCATTGGGAGTTTTATGATGGAAAGAAAAAGCTAATTGGAACAGTGTTAGGCCTTACAGATACTGCCTCGGTCGTAACATTGGAAGACGCTTTATTAAAACTGTCTGTAGATTACAATGGCAGTCCCGCCGTTATTTTCTTTAAAAAATAAACCTTTGAAAACCGCCCATCCTTGGCACGGTGTTTCTAAAGGTGTAGCCTTTCCGGACATTATCAATGTTTATATTGAAATAACGCCGTTTGATACGGTAAAATATGAATTGGACAAAGAGAGTGGTTTGTTGAAAATAGACCGCCCACAAAAATTCAGCAACCTTTGCCCTGCTCTATATGGTTTTGTACCACAAACTTATTGTGGTGAAGGAATAGCAAATTTTTGTATGGAAAAATCTGGGCTCACTGCAATTAAAGGCGATGCAGACCCCTTGGATATTTGCGTTTTAAGTGAAAGACCCATTCAAAACCACAACATTTTACTTCAGTGTATTCCAATTGGTGGATTGAGAATGGTGGACAAGAATGAAGCGGATGACAAAATCATTGCTGTGTTAAAAGATGATCTTATGTATGGGCATATCCTTGACATCTCTGAATTACCTGAGGCCATATTGCAGCGCTTATTGCATTATTTCAAAACATATAAACTAGACCCACAAAGTCAAGAAAACAAAGTTTTAATTACCGATGTATATGGTGCAAGCGAATGCAAGCAAGTATTGCAAATAGCGTCAGAAGATTACCAAAAAGAAATCGCGAAACAGTAAAAATGCGTTTTACAGTATTACTTATACTGATATCATTTAGTGCTTGCTACAGAATTGAGCGGCCATTAAATAAAAACAAAAGGCCCATACAAACCTTTCTAATTAAGAAAAATCTGAGCATTAGAAACGCCGGATTAAAGTTTGCCTACAGCTTACACAAATACAAGCCCTTAAAAAGGCAGTTTGCAGACAGCAATTGGGTATTAACATTTTCAGATGAATTTGACAGCTTAGACCTGAAGAAATGGCGCCCAGGCCAACCTTGGGGTGAGGTACATCCCGACAATTTACACCAGTATTACGACGCAGGTGAAGTAAAAACAAAAAACGGCTACTTGTATTTAGGAGGCGCTTATAAGCCCAAAACATTTAAAGTTAAAGACAGTCTTATCACGGTTCCCTATGCCATTGGTTTAATCAATTCAGACATTTCATTTAAACAGAAATACGGTTATTTTGAAATCCGCTCAAAGAACCCAAGTGGTGCAGCTACATGGCCAGCCTTTTGGTTAACCGGCGCTAATAGATGGCCACCAGAAATTGACATTTTTGAGATGTATGGTCAGAAAACAGGCAAGACCGTTCATGCACAATACACAACAGTTCATTGGGGTGAATCAGGCTCTAAATCGAGGGGGTATTTGTGTAGAAAGATTAATCTTCCCAAAAACACGGACAGCAGTTTCCATGTTTATGGATGTTTGTGGACCCCTAATTCTATAAAGCTTTACACCGATGGAAAGTGTGTGTCATATATGCGTGTCAATGCAAAACTGCGCAAATGGTTGGACGACGAAATGGTGGTGATAATCAACAACTGTTTTGAGGCCAAATATTTAAAATACCTGCCCGAAGGTTTTCAACGCAACGAATTTGTGGTCGACTGGGTTAAGGTTTACACTTCAAAAAGGCCGATTGATAAGATATAAATGTTTGTAAACTCAACACAAACATTGAGACGAATTCAAAATCTAAATACTATTTTCGCAGCATGGGCTATACCCGGATTGATATAAGCATGGCAGAAGCACTCTGTCATATAGTTGGCGAAGGCAATTACAAAACCGACATAGAATCGTTGGATCTTTATGGCCGCGACTATACTGAAGACTTAAGCTTTACACCAGAATTGGTTTTGTTGCCAATCAATACCAGCATGGTGTCTGAAATTGCGAAATTTTGCAATCAGCATAAAATCGCCTTAACCTGTCGCGGAGCGGGAACAGGATTAAGTGGCGCTTGTTTGCCAATTGAAGGGGGTGTGGTATTGGGTTTTGAAAAAATGAACCATATACTTGAGATCGACACGGTCAACCATCAAGCAATTGTTGAACCTGGGGTCATCAACGAGGTTTTGCAAAATGCGGTGCAAGAATTGGGCTTATTTTACCCTCCAGATCCCGCGAGTAAAGGAACCTGCACCTTGGGTGGCAATGTAGCGCACAGCAGCGGCGGACCGCGTTGTGTGAAGTATGGCACAACCAAAGACTATATATTAAATTTAGAAGTGGTTTTGGCCAACGGTGAGATTATACAAACGGGTGCTAATGTGTTAAAGAATTCGACAGGCTACCATTTAACCCAACTTATGGTTGGCAGTGAAGGCACTTTGGGCATCGTTTGTAAAATAACGTTAAAACTAATTCCGTATCCACCATATAGGTCCTTAATGCTTGCCAGTTTCAACAATGCTCGAGAGGCTTGCGCAGCGGTACCAGCTATATTTGCAGCTGGAGTTCAGGCTTCAGCCATTGAATTCATGGACAGAAAAGGTGTGCAATTATCAACTCAAAAAAACAATATTGCATTTGAAATGGGCGAAGAAAAAGCCTATTTACTAATCGAAGTTGATGCCTTTAACGAAAACGAATTATTGCCACAGTGTGAAAAGATTTATGAGGCATTAGAAGCACATTCCGTTTTAAATGTATTAATGGCAGATGATAGCGAGACCAAGGAAAAATTTTGGAAAATCAGAAGATCTATTGGAGAAGTGGTTAAACAGCATTCGATTTACAAAGAAGAAGACACCGTAGTAACGCGTTCGTATTTGCCAGACCTATATGAAGGCGTGCGGTTAATAAGCGAGCAGTACGGCTTTGAAACAGTTTGTTATGGCCATGCTGGTGATGGCAATTTGCATGTGAATATTTTGAAAAACGATTTGGATGATGAACTCTGGGAAAAAGGTCTGCCCGTAGCCATTAGACAAATTTTCGAATTGTGTAAAAAATATGGTGGCACCATTAGTGGTGAGCATGGAATTGGATTGGTTCAAAAACCATATTTAGACGTTGTTTTTAGTGAGACTCAATTTGAAATCATGCGGGGAATAAAACGCAGTTTTGATCCAAATTTAATTTTAAACCCGGGGAAAATCTTCGATATGTAGGAAGATTTTGTGAATAAAAGAGATAATTATGTGAATATACCCTGCGAGGGTGTATTTACTTTCGCAATCAGATAAAAAAGTCTGAAAATTAGTATGAAATTTATAGTAGCGGCACCAGAATTATTAGAGCATTTAAGTAAAGTTAGCGGGGCAATCGTATCGAAGCCTGTATTACCAATACTTGATAACTTCTTATTTGACATTAAAAGTGGTACGCTTACCATTTCAACCACCGATTTAGAGACTTCAATGTCTACCTCATTGAAGGTTGAGTCAAAGGACGACATCTTGGTAGCAATACCATCTAGGTTGTTAATCGACACGGTAAAAATGTTGAATGACCAACCAATTACCTTTACAGTCAACGAAGAAACTTATGGTATAGAATTAGGCACTGCCAATGGCCGTTATAAATTAGCGGGTCAAAGTGGAGCGGATTTTCCTAAAGTTCCTGAAATTGAATCAGAAAGTGCATTTTCAATGCCTTCAAATGTTTTGTTGAGATGCATCAGTAAAACTTTATTTGCTACAGGCAATGATGATTTAAGATTAAACCTAACGGGTGTATTTGTAGAATTGTACAATGACAGTGTGAACTTCGTTGCAACCGATGCAAACCGTTTGGTTAAACTAACACGTCACGACATTAAGCCAGGTATGGAGCACACCTTTATCTTGCCGAAAAAAGCCCTTAACTTATTAAAATCTTCACTAAGCAATGATGTGACGCCAATACAAATTGATTTCAACAAATCAAATGTATTCTTCACCAGCAACAATTTAAAATTGTCTTGCCGCTTAATCGATGAGAAATACCCAGATTACAAAGCAGTAATTCCTCAAGACAACAACAATATTGTAGGGATTAACCGTATAGACTTTTTAGAAACCGTTAAACGTGTTGCTAACTTCTCAAACAAAACCACCCATCAAATAAGAATCAAAATCACTGGCAATGAATTGGCTGCAAGTGCTGAGGATATCGAATTGGCAAATGAAGCAAACGAAAAGCGCGCATGTGAATACGATGGAGAAGACATCGAAATTGGGTTCAACTCTCGTTTCTTATTGGAATTATTGTCTAATGTAGATCATGATTCAGTTAAATTGAAATTGTCTACGCCTAATCGTGCAGGCCTTTTGGTTCCTGCTGAAAATGAAGCAGACGAAGAAGTGGTAATGTTGGTGATGCCAATGATGCTTAACAATTACTAAGCCTTAAGATTTTTCAGTTTTCCTTTATAGCATTAGCCCTATTGGCCGAAATAATCGGTACGGTAGGAGGCTTTGGCTCTTCTGTCTTCTTTGTTCCAATAGCGAACTTTTATTTAGATTTTCACTCGGTATTAGGCATAACCGCCTTGTTCCATTTATCGAGCAACATCAGCAAAATTGTATTGTTCAGGGATGGAATTGACAAAAAGCTTCTCATTAATATTGGTATCCCTTCTGTCATCTTTGTTATACTTGGCGGTATGCTTAGCGAGCAAATGGCCTCTTCCCTATTGGAAATAATTCTAGGTTGTTTTTTAATTGCTCTCAGCCTCTATTTTTTAATTTACAACAATGTGCAAATTAGCACCGGCAGGACTCAAATGTTTTTAGGAGGTGTGGTATCAGGATTTGCATCTGGATTGATTGGAACTGGCGGAGCTGTTAGAGGCATTACCATGTCTGCTTTTAATTTAGAAAAAAACATTTATGTGGCAACTTCAGCGGCCATAGATTTGAGTATTGACTTAAGCCGCAGTGTGGTTTATGTGTACAACGGCTACCTCAACGAATCAAACATTGTATATATCCCAGTGCTTCTCATTGTTGGTTTTATTGGCACGTATTTGGGCAAAAAAATATTAAATAAGTTGCCTCAGGATAAATTCAAAATGAGCTCTTTGGTTTTGATTTTAATCATCGGATTGCTGAGTATTATCAGACCAATGATGCAGTTATTCAATTAACGGCTTTTCCGTTTAAAATCACCACGCTTCCAAGCTTCAAAAAACTGTGCCCAAGCGAATGGGTTCAAAATATTCATAGGAGGAATTTGCCCCCCTGCATAATATGATTTCTGTGCATACATGCGCGTAATTTGTTTGTAGGCCTCAGAAGCATCAGAACCTTCTAAAGAGAAAGCCTGTTCTTTGAGCTCTTCACGTTCCATATTGTTTTTAGCCCTTTGCACATCATCGTTTGGAATCTCTTTTGTTACGAATAAATGATCGAATGTTGCTCGGTTGGGCATAGGCATGATAACAACACCCGGAAAATAAACTGTATCTTGGGTCATCAATTTCACAATACTGTATTTATAATCGTGTAAGGTATCAGGAATAACGAATATGCAACGCTTAAACTCTACGTGTGAAAACACCACTGTATCCCCTTTTCTAGCTACGAAAGAAAAATACCCTTCTAAATTTGAATAGGTACCATAGGGTTTTCTTTGGACAAAAATATTGGCAAATGGAATGGGATAAATGCTATCAGAAGAGAGTAAAATGCCTGAAAACTGTATCAGTCCACTGTCTCTTTGCATTTGCGTTTGAGCCACCGAAAAAAACGGTAGAATCAAGAACAGATATAATCCGATTTTTTTATTCATTTCTACAGAGCATATAACAAATAACCTGCCAACAAAGTTACAATAACCAAAAGAACAGTTGGTAGTTTCTTGTATTGCAAATATACCAAAGTTATGATGAAAACGACAAGCGAAAGATATTGATCAGTTAAATCGTGCATGCTTAAACCTTTTTTGTGGCATTCTAAAAACAATGCGCATTCTGAAGCAATAGATTTAAAATATGGCATCAGCATAAAAATGGCTGCCGACCAAATGAACCCTATTGACACAGAAATGATCCCGTCGAGTGATCTATAAATAATTGGATATTCTTTTACTTGACTCCAAATAGGGTAGACGAAAAAAATCAATAAAGTTCCAGGTAAAAAAATCGCCAGAGTGCCTAAGGCACAACCAATAAGTTGCCCATTGAAGCCATATCCAAGGTTTTTCATCGCCATACCGTTGGCGAATGTGGCCAAAGAAAATGTTGGACCAGGAACAGCTTGCAAGAGCCCTAAACCAGTATTAAATTCGCTTAAACTTAAGTATTGTTTTGGCTTAAATTCTACAAATTCGGTAAGGATCATTGAATACAAGACATTGCCCCCACCAAAGACCATGGTACCCATTCTGTAGGTGTTTTCAAACAAACGAATCGGTTGCGAAAAACGTGGAAAATGGGCTTTGGTGTATAATCCGATAACCGCAACAGTGATAAGAATCATAAACATAAGAGTTAAATTGGCCCAACGGATATTGATTAAGGGCTTATTGTTCGGTATATAATCTTTTTTACCAAAATTGACGGTTACCAAGGCCCCAGCCAAAAGAAGAACAGGAAATGCCACAGGGGTATGAAACCAAAAAGACAATAAAGCTGCCAATGTTGCGAGGCCAATATTTAGACGGTCTTTTTTAAGTAACTTGAACATTTGGAAAGCGGCTACGACAATAAAACCAAGTGCCATAGGTCCTATAAAGGTAAAAACTTCAGTTTTAACAAAGCTTGTTGATAGAACAAAAAAAGACATCAACAAGGTTGCGGGCATAATCCAAATCATCAAAGACAAAAATGCCAAGCGCGGTCCCCCAATTTTGTAGGCAATAGCGGTTAGGGTTTGGGTGGAAGAAGGGCCTGGGAGTATTTGACAAAGACTGTTTAGTTCCAGCAAATCCGTTTCTGTCACGTACTTCTTTTCCTGAACCAAATGCTTTAAGAAAAGACTAATATGCATTTCTGGCCCTCCGAATGCAGACACAGCAAGGACTCCAACGTCTTTTAGAAAAACGATTTCTCTTACGCGTTTATAATCGGTCCGGGTTAACAAATATTAAACTTGAGTTCAAAACTATATAAAAATAATATAATTTTGCAGTATGTTTAAATATTTTATTCCCTGTGTGTTGTTGTTAATGTCTTGTAAAGAAGGTTATAAGGCGGATTATGAGGTGAAAGCTGAGCTAGAATTAATAGATACTTTACAGATGCGCGTGCAAACCATTCGCACGTGGCTGGACTATATGCCATTGGAGGAAATCCAAGAGCGCAAAGACATTATCAAGCACAATTATGAGTTCTGCGACTCGAGGTACAGAGAGAAAAACTTGGTTGTTGATTTGGAGACAGCTCAGTTAATGGATGAATACAAGAGTTATGGAAAATTATATGGAAAAGCCATTGACAGCTTTAAGCCAATTGTGATGGAAATGGAAGAAATGTTAATCCAATTAAAGACACTAAAAGAATCTGCGCACAGCAAAGACTATGAAAAGGAAACCTTCTTAACGTATTTCAGAAAAGAAAAAGAAGATGTTACAAAATTATATGCGCTTGCAGACAAAATACTAAAGCCATTAAAAGACACTGATTTGGCTTATGATAGGGCACAAAAAAAGGTAGAAGGTATTTGCGAGAGTTTGAAAGACGAATAAACAATTCGGGGTTCAATCGTATTAATTAAATATTAAACTTGCCTTTTACCCAAAATTATATTAATTTTGCACCCTTTTTTACCCTAATTATAGTCCAATGAAATTATCTAAATTCAGCTTTGATTTACCAGCAAACTTGATTGCACAAGATCCGCACAAAAACCGCGATGAGAGCAAACTAATGGTATTAAACAGAGCCACTCAAAAAATTGAACATAAAAAATTCAAGGACATTTTAGACCTTTTTGAAGAAGATGATTTGTTCATCATGAACAACACCCGTGTATTTCCAGCAAGAATGTATGGCAATAAAGAAAAGACTGGCGCTAAGATTGAGGTTTTCTTATTGAGAGAACTAAATGAAGAGCACAAATTATGGGATGTATTGGTTGATCCAGCGCGTAAGATCCGTGTAGGCAACAAATTGTATTTCGGCGACGACGATTTGGTTGCTGAGGTAGTAGACAACACAACCAGCAGAGGCAGAACCATCCGTTTCTTATTTGATGGAAGCAAAGAAGAGTTTAACAACATTGTTAGAAAACTTGGTGAAACACCAATCCCTAAATACATTGAGCGTGCGGTTAAAAAAGAAGACGAAGAGCGCTATCAAACCATATTTGCAACTGTAGAAGGCGCGGTAGCACCTCCAACAGCAGGCTTGCACTTCAGCAGAGAGTTATTGATGCGTATGGATATCAAAGGGGTTAAGTTTACCGAATTAACTTTACATCAAGGATTGGGTACTTTCAGAAACGTGGAAGTTGAAGACTTGAGTAAACATAAAATGGATTCTGAGAGTTATTCAATCAGTGAGCATACTGCTGCATTGGTTAACGCCACACAAAACACCAAAATGATACGGCGACCACCG
>JBIKPR010000078.1:0-11021 GCA_044357345.1 Bacteroidia bacterium | reverse complement strand
CAATATTCTAAAAAATGCCCAACAAGCAACCGAAGAAAATGAAATTTGTAAAATTCAAGTCAGAATAGAGCCAATAGAAAACAATATAGTTATCTCATTTACGGACAATGGGAAAGGAATTGAAGATGAATTAAAGGATAAAATATTCCAACCTAATTTTAGTACAAAGAATTCGGGCATGGGTCTAGGTTTAGCCATTTGCAAGAAAATCATTGAACAAGTTCATGGAACCATCACTTTTGAAAGTGAATTAAATAAAGGCACTACTTTTCACGTTATTCTCCCTGTTTACCAATCTGATTCATCATTAAATATTTAAACAAAATAGGGATTGTTCTTGCGCTAATAACTTGTCTTGGATTGCATTCACAGACAACTCAAAACAATTTAAGGCATGTTTTAGTTCAAGTTAAGCAAACGGATTTTATTTTAGATACGCTGCCTTTAATACCCAAATCAGTGGCCGTATACGCCAAAGGAATCAAACTTGATTCAGGCTACTCAATCGATTTAAAAGCCAGAAAAATCATTTTTCAGCCAAACTTATTAGGGCAACAGTTAGAAGTTTATTATCGGGTATCACCATTAAAAAAAATGGAAAGCTATAGACATAAGCAATTGTCATTGATTGAGCCTGAATTTGGTTTTGAATTTCGTAATTTTTACAACTATAAAAATGAAACCTCATCAACCTCTAATCTATTTGGAGATGGATTAAATGTCAGTGGTAACATAGCCCGTGGTTTGGGCTTTGGAAACAACCAGGACCTGATTTTAAATAGCAATTTGAATTTGCAACTCAATGGAAATCTCGGAAAAGGTGTGTCATTATTGGCCGCAATAAGCGATGAAAATAATCCAATTCAACCCCAAGGAAATACCCAGCAAATTCAAGATTTTGATAAGGTCTTTATTTCAATAACTAAGGACAGCAATACCTTAACCGTTGGCGATTTTTTAATGAACACCAATAAAGACCAGTATTTTATGAAGTACTACAAAAAGTCAAGAGGTCTTCAAATGGATTTTATAAGCCGCACAAAAATTCAACAACACATACAAGCGAATGCAGCAGTATCGAGAGGAAAGTTTGTTAGAAATGAAATTCAGGGTCAAGAAGGCGTTCAAGGGCCATACCGATTGCAAGGGGCAAATGCTGAATTGAATATAATTGTGATTTCAGGAACTGAAGTTGTTTTTGTTGATGGAAAAAAACTTGAAAGGGGGCAGCAAAATGACTATGTCATTGATTACAATACTGGTGAAATTTATTTCATGCCAAATAGATTAATCAATCGCTACAACCGAATCGTCGTTGAATTTCAATACAGCGACAGGAATTATTCACGCTCAGTTTTTACTTTTAGTGATGCATTTCAGTATAAAAATTTTAGAGCTTCAGTAAATTATTACACTGAACAGGACAATAAACTTCAAGCCACTGATACTTCTAACCGTTCGCAAATCCAAAAAATACTAGAAGAATCTGGCGATGATATTGCAACGTATCAAATTGAAAGACAATATTCTCAGTTGCAAGCAGACCGTGTTAATTACCGCAAAATAGATTCTTTAGGCTATAAAATTTATGTTTTCACAAATAATACAGCAGCCGATTCAGGATTCTATACCACTACGTTTTCGTATGTGGGTAAAGGAAAAGGGAATTATATACAAGTGGCAAGTTCTGCGAATGGTCGGGTGTTTGCTTGGGTAAAAGAAGTAAATGGGTCGCCTGTGGGCGACTATGAGCCAGCTGTTCAATTGGTTGCTCCTAAAAGATTGCAAATGCTAACGGCCAATGCAGCGTATCAAAATGGTCAAAATTTTGAAATTAAAATTGAAGGAGCTTATACCAATAACAATAAAAATACTTTCAGTGTCTTGGATAAGAAAAATGACGATGGTTTGGGTTTGTTCTTTTCAATGAATCAGAAAGAGTACAAATTCAAGGATTTTAAACTTGGCAGTTCTGTTAAACTAGAATACATCAACAATAACTTCGCTTACATCGAACGATACCGTGCGGTTGAATTTAACCGGATATGGAACCGTCAGATTAGCAACAATGTTCAATCTCAAGGCGCCTACGAAAGGATTTCAAGCGCTTCGGGAAATCTGATGTATAGAGACAAACATCGATTGTCTATTGAAATGTCAAATTACAACAAGGGTCGTTTTTTTGATGGGTACAGACTATTAAGCGAATACAGTTATTCGGGCAAAAAATTGTATTACAAGGCTTACAACGAACAATTGTCGACCAAGAGCAACAATCAAATAGTATTTAATAGCAACCGTTCACAAGCCACCCAAGTTGAAGCCCGAGTGAATTTGAAATTCGTAAACTTTGGAGCCAATTTGATACTTGAAGAAAGCCGATTTCTTGCAGATACCAGCATTAAATTGGATGTTAATTCATTCAAATACGAACAAATATCAGCTTTCCTTGAAAGTAAGTTGACCGAAAAATGGAAATATCGAATGGATGCAATTTATAGAACAGATTACCTGCCACTGTCGAATGGTTTTAATTTTACATCTGCTGGAACCAATCTGAGCGCCAACTTAGAGCACTCAGGTCCTAAGTTAAATCGATTGAAATTTGTAGGTTCCTATAGAAACTTGCACATAGCTGGATTAAACAATGACGATGAGGTGATATTAAGTCGTATAGAATACAATGCTAATTTTTTCAAGAAACTAATTTCTACGGCCACATATTATCAGATAGGTACAGGCAGGGAACAAAAGCGTCAGTTTTCTTTCGCTTTGGTTCAATCGGGATATGGAACCCATACCTGGATTGATTACAATAAGAATGGAATAGAAGAATTGAATGAATTTGAATTGGCTGTTTTTAACGACCAAGCAAAATACGTTAAGGTTTATTTGCCTACCAATGAGTTCATAAAAAGCAATTCAAATGAGTTTAACCAAACGGTGCGCATACAAGCACCATCGGTATGGCAAACTTCAACAGCTTTTAAACGGTTTGTTGCAAAATTTAATTCTATAACCTCGTACCGAGCCGACAGAAAAATAACAGATAACAGGTTGCAAATGATCGTTAATCCCTTTCAACTAAATGTATCAGATTCTTCTTTAATTGCAGTCAATAGTTTAATAAAACAAACCACATTTTTTAACCGTTCAAATTCTAAGTTTGGATTAGAACATACTATACAAACCAACAAGGGAAAGCAATTTCTAAACAGTGGGTTTGAGTGGAAACAAAATGACAAACAACAGCTAATTTCCCGCTTTGGCTTTAATAAAAGAGTCAATTTGGTGATAGATGCTGAAGTCTCTAAAAAACAGAATAGAAATGAGTTTTTTGAAAACCGAAATTACAATTACAATTCAAAAATTCTCAGACCAGAGCTCTTTTATCAAACCTTGAAAGGGATGAGATTTGGAGCCTATTATAAATATACCGAAGCGATCAATTCACCTGAATTTGGCGACGATCAAGCCTATATTGGTGAATCTGGAATTGAAGTGCGTTATTTTATTATTAATAAAGGCAATATCGACATAAAATTGGCCTCTCATAACATTAATTTTATCGGGAATGCAAACTCACCTTTGGCTTTTGATGTGTTAAACGGACTTAGCAATGGAAAGAATTTAACTTGGAATATTGGTTTTGGTGGAAAAACAAAAGGCAATATCCAGCTAAATGTTTCTTACGAAGGCCGTAAAACGGAAACCTATAAAACTGTTCACATTGGACGAGCAGAAGCGAGATACATCTTTTAGTTGGAGTTTATAAAAAATGATTAAATTTGCAGTGTTATGAAAAATTTAATTAAGTATTCAAGCTTAGCGCTTTTAACCATCACACTGTTTATGTCTTCGTGCAAGAAAACCGAAGATACAGTTACTCCAAGCACGCCAACTGCAAAAACAGGAATTGTTACGTGCAAAATCAATGGTACTGCTTGGGAATCTGATGCAAGAACCCAAAAGACTTTCTTTATTGATACCATTGTGCCTTCTGTGCGGGTTACAGTAGAAGGTGATACTATGAGCTTATTGGCATTCAGAACTAGAACTGGCGATTCAACTGCATTTTTAATGAATGTATTGTTAACACCAGCTAGAATTGGAACTTATACTATGACAAGCACAGATTACAACATCTACCATTTGCCTAGTACCAATATGCTGGCTTTGTTCACCACATTGTTCACCTACACAGCTTCATCAAGTATGACCATCACCAAATTTGATGCAGTAAACAAGAAAATTTCCGGAACATTTAATACAACAATGACCCCTAGTTCATCAGGAACAACTTATACGGTTACTGAAGGGAAATTCACCGATTTGATCATAGAATAATCACCCTATAATTTTATTGAAGTCCCGTTTTGCATGAGCGAAACGGGACTTTTTATTTTCTTTGGTAAACAACAAACCCATTTTTATTCCAAAGCTCTGAAATGGAGGTTTCATTTTCAAGGCCTTCCCGGTCATCCGATTTGGCTATGAAATACACCGGCCTGTCAACTCTGCCATGCAATAACCAATATTTTTGATTGTCATCGTACTCATGTTTCTCCAATTCTGTTAAGGCTAAAAAGCTTTTTCTGCCTTTTGAACGAATGAATTTTTCATTCAACGAATTTAATCCGTCGGTAAAGCGCAATGGTCTGACTTTCGCATAGAAATAGGATGCATAGCTTTTATACCCTGTTATAAAAATGTAACACTTTTCATTCTCCTTGGATTTAAAGAAGTTAATTGCAGCAGCTTGTGTGTGTTGCTCGATTTTTGGTGTTAACAAAACGGAAGCTAAACATACCACCATAATGTTTCCAATCAATAAGCTGCCAAACAATGTAACAGGTTTGTTTTTATTCCATAAAATAACAAAAGTGATGATCAACAAGAACAACAAAAGTCCTGGTGCTGCGTCATAAATTTGCCAATCGACATTTGCTGCAAAATTTTCCTTGCTGAAATCGTCATTTATCATATTGACAATGAATTCTCGATTGTACTTCATGGTTAAAGGAAATGCAATCAGAGCAGAGGATAAAACCAAGCCCATAAGGGTTATGAAAAGCTTGAATTGCCATTTAAATCGATATACGCCTTGGTACACACTTTCTATTGAATAGGCCCCTAGAAAGGTTAAGGGTAACCAACACAAAGAAGAATAATGAACTATTTTGGTTTTAACGATTGAAAACAAAATCAAAACCACCCAAAATAAACATTGCATAACCGTGCGGAATAAATTCTCATGGTAGGTATAATATTCATTCCTTTTCCAAACAGCTATCGCAATAATTGATACCGGAAAACATCCAATCAATAAAACCAAAGGATGGTAGTAAAATGGTTGTTGATGCCCAGCAACATTTTGCGAAAAAAGTTCAATCTGGTATTGTATAAAACTGATAATGAAATAAGGTCCATTTTGAATCGTTTCGGGTACAAACCAAATGCTGCTGACCAAACCAGTAATGAGTAAATACAAAAAGATGTTTGAAAAACTAAAAAACCAAACCATTCTTTTTGCAAATACCATGCTCAATAAGACCAATAGACTAACCAATAATGCGACAGGCCCTTTGCATAAAATGGCTATGCCTGTGTACAAACCAGCGATAAGAAAATGACGGTTTGAGTTGTAGGCCTTTGAATGGTACTTAAGTGCTTCAAAAAACTGTAAAATGCCTAGGAAAATAAAAAAGTTGAATACTGGGTCAATTAGTCCTGTTTTGAAATATAAATGTGGCGTAAATGCCCCTAAATAACACAAGACCCACCAATGGGCAATGTGTCCCTTGAAGTTTCTCTTGCCAGTGCGGTAGATTAAACACAAGGTTAAAATGCCAAAAACTGCGTTTGGAAAACGAGCAGCAAATTCGTTAATGCCAAATATTTTCATTGAAATTACCTGTATCCATATAAACAAAGGTGGTTTTTCCCAAAAGCCTTGAAAATTGATTTGGACTTTCGAATAATTGCCACTTACAATCATTTCACGTGCAGATTCTGCGAAATTTATCTCATCCCAATCAAATAAATGTACATTGCCAAGAAAGGGTAGAAAGAAAATACATCCAATTAATACAATGATAAGGTAATGTAGTGGGTTGACTTCTTGTTTCATGCGGTTTTGCGAAATATTGAATTCTGCCAATAAGGCGTTCTTAATTTATTTGAAAACAATTGGTAAAAAAACAAAGCATAAAAATAGCCAATTAAAGCACCCGCGTATACATCCATTAAATAATGTTGGGCGACATATACCCTTGAATAAGCTGAAGCGCAGGCAAGGATAAACAATAAAAACTGAACAAATCCATTTTTGCTTATAAATCCAGCCAAAGCTAGCGCACAAAAGGCAGACATTGTATGACCAGAAGGGAAGCTGCCGTTTGAGTGTAAGCCAATGCCATCTACTTTGTGGTAGTTTACCTTGTGGCTAATCAACCAAGCAAGTGGCCTTTCAAAGTCCGTGAAAATTAATTGTTTGAAAACAACAATGGATAATCCGCAAACTGACATTGCAACCACTGCAGAAAGAAAAACCTTGCGTTCGTAGAAGGATGACAAGATAATAACAAATACAATCATGAACAGCTCAGGTAATCTTGTGATGTGGTACATCAATTGGTCAAGTGTTTTGCTAAAGTGGCCGTTGATGAATAAGAGTGTATCCGACTGTTTGAACAATAAAATAAAAGGCAATATCCCAATAGCCAGAAGAATATGGCAAAAGAAAGAAACCCGTTTATTGAGGAGAAATTGCTTCAATTGAAAATTTTTACAAATATTGCTAAAATTTTATTTCTTAGGGCAATAAAAATTCATTTAATTGCGGGTATTAATTCTAAACGTATAAAGATGACTAAAAAACAAAGCAGAGCACAGGTTGTATTGGAGTTTCCAGTTAACGCTTCACCCAGCTTAATTTACAATTATATTCAAAGTGCGTCAGGACTTCAAGAGTGGTTTGCACATAAAGTTGTCAATAAAAGTAGGATCGACTACGTTTTTGTATACGATGATGGCCAAGAAGTAAAAGCCACTTTAGATAAATCAATAAACAATAAATTGTCTCGTTTTCATTTTGAGAATACGCCAGAGGATGAATACATTGAAATGGAAATCATTGTTGATGAGTTAACCGAAGACGTGGCTCTTAAGGTAACAGAGTTTTGCAATGATACCGAATCTGAAAAGCGTGAAATAGCAGAGGTTTGGCATACCCAAATTGAAACGCTTAAAGACATTATCGGCGCTTAGTTTTTTGGAACAAGGTTTGCTTAGTATTAGCAAATCATTCAAAGGCATGAAGAAAATAAATCTTCTGGTTGTTAAAGCATTTATAGGACCTTTCTTAGGAACCTTCTTCATTTCTATGTTTTTGTTTTTGATGTTGTTTCTTTGGAAATACATCGATGATTTGGTCGGTAAAGGCTTAGAATGGCACGTGGTTGCAAGACTTTTATTCTTTTCACTAGCCGATTTAATTCCAATGGCATTGCCTTTGGCTGTGTTGCTTTCTAGCTTAATGACTTTCGGCAATCTCTCCGAATCCTACGAAATGGTGGCCCTCAAAGCTTCTGGTGTAAGTATTTACAGAGCTCTATTGCCTGCGTTTTTAATTATCGTGTTTTTAAGCATATTGACATTTTATGTTTCAAACATTGTTATTCCTAAAGCCAATTTAGAGGCCAAAAGTTTGTTGTGGGATATTCGAAATAAAAAACCTGCCTTTGATATTAAAGAGGGCGTTTTCTATAGTGGTATTGATGGTTATCAAATTAAAATTGGCAGCAAAGATCCCGATAATGAAGTTATACGAGATGTCTTAATCTATGAACTTAAGCCTGGTTATAGTGAGTTGTCAATTATTCGTGCAGAGTCGGGTAAAATGAAGCTAAGCGACGATAAACGTCTTTTGTATTTCACCCTTTTTAAAGGCATACGGTACGAAGAATTGGTTGAAAACGCCAATTACAAAAGTAGAGTTCCCTCTACAACCACTTATTTTGAGGAGCAAAAAATCACATTCGATTTAAGCGATTTGGATCTTAAAGAAACCGATAAAGCCTTGTTTAAAGGCAGCGCGGTTATGATGAATATTAATGAACTGCAATTGGCCATAGATTCAGCCAAAAGGGAAATTAAAAATCGAAATACAGCCACACGAGATTTTCTTCGACCTTATTATCCTGACCCCAAATTGTTAATGCAAGGTACGAATGTAAAGGATAGTCCTGCGTTAGCCAATGATACCATATTGCTTAATTTCTCGAAAGAAAATAGATACAATATTTTGGAATTGGCATTGGGATCGTCCCGCAATCTTAAAAGTATCATTGAGTCGTCTGCCCAACAATTGGAAGACATAAAGAACGATGATAGAATGTTTACCATTAAATGGCATGAGAAATTTACACTTTCATTTGTTTTAATTGTTTTGTTTCTACTCGCTGCGCCTCTAGGTACTATTATCAGAAAAGGGGGCCTGGGTATGCCTATGGTTGTATCCATAGTGATGTTTATACTGTATTACGTGGTGAACATGATTGGGGTTAAAATGGGCCGGGAAGGTATATTGCCAGAATGGGCCGGTGCTTGGTTGGCTAGTTTTTTCCTTCTGCCTTTGGGATTCTTTTTATTGAAAAAAGCGGCAAGTGAATCTGCGATTTTTGATAAAGATAAATATCAAAAAATAATAGACCGATTCAACCTTTATATTAAATCTAAGCAAGGTAAGTAAATTTCAGGTTTGCAAATCAGTGCAAAACTGCAATTACTTTGATGTGAAAGAATAAACTAATCGTATTGCTTGTCGGCAGAATGAATCATCTTTTCCGATGCTTCATCACCTAAATATTTGTCTATTGCATTGTGTAAAATATACAAAACGGGTGTTATAAGTAGTGCAACGGTAAATTTATAAATGTAATTCATTAAGCCAATGGCCAATACTTGTTTTAAACTCCAATTGTTCCCAATATAGAATGCGATGAACAAAACGACAAAACTATCTATCAATTGAGAAACCAAGGTAGAACCTGTGCTTCTTAACCACAAATACTTATCCCCTGAACTGGTTTTGATTAAATGAAAAACCCAAACGTCAATTAATTGGCCAACTAAGAAAGCAACTAATGAACCAACGATAATCCAAAGTCCTTGACCAAATACAGCTGTAAATGCATTTTGCATATTGTCTATTGAACTTTTTTCGCCACTGTGGATCCACCATTCCGCGGGACTAGAACCCATAGACAGATACACCATGATAAAGGCATATGCAATCATTCCTGCCGCAATAAAACTCAAGAGTTGAACACCTTTTTTGCCATAGTATTCGTTGATAATATCTGTCATCACAAATACCACCGGCCAAAGCAATACACCACAAGTAAGTTGAAAAGACAAATGGTCAAATCCGAAAAATGAAATATCACAGGCTTTAAATCCCAATGAGTTTTCTAATGAAAAAATTTTAGCCCCTATAAATTCAGCGACAATTGCATTGGTGATAAAAAAACTGCCAAGTATGATGAACAGTTTGGTCTTTTTGTTGATATTCATGTTCTAATCTAATATAATGGTTTCGCCTTTTTCAGGGATGATAATGTTTAGGAAGCCGGCTTGTATCAGTTTGTCTGCCCATTCTTTTTGAGTGTCTATCTCTCCATGAACCAAAAATAGTTTTTTGGTTTTCTGGCCGTTTTGACATTCTAAATAAGTCAACATTTCCTTGTAATCAGCATGGGCACTGAAATTTTCCATACTTTCTATTTTGGCTTTAACTTTGAAAAAGTCTCCGAAAATCCGCACTTCTTCATCGCCTGCTTTTAAATGACCAGCCAAAGATGATTCTGAAGCGTATCCAACCAATAGGATTGTATTGTTTGGGTTTTCAATGTTGTTTTTTATGTGGTGCTTAACCCTTCCAGCCTCAGCCATACCGCTTGAACTAATAATAATGCATGGGCTTTTTAGAGTGTTTATTTTCTTTGATTCTTCAGTAGATTCAACGTAATGTAGGTTGGGAAAATCAAATGGATTCCCATCTCTTGAAATGTATTCTAAGATGTCTTTGTTGAAATATTCTCTATGTTTAGACATAATTCGTGTGGCTTTAACAGAAAGAGGGCTGTCTACAAATACATCGATTTTTGGCAGTTTGCCATCGTGGGCCAATTGGTCTAAGGCATAAATGATTTCTTGGGTACGGTCTAAACTAAATGCTGGTATGATGATTTTGCCATGGTTTTTAACACAAGTTTCATTAACAACTTCTAATAGTTTGCTTTCAACATCTGTTTGTGCATCGTGCAATCTGTTCCCATAAGTGCTTTCGCAAATAAGATAATCCGATTGGGGAAATGCTGCAGGGCCTTTTATTATGGCATCGTCTTTTCGTCCAATATCTCCCGTGAAAGTTAGGGTGTTGATTGAACCATCTTTTCTTTTTATTTCTAAAAATAAAGCAACACTTCCCATAATATGTCCACTTTCAAATGTGCTAACGGTTATTTCATCGTCAATTATTTTTTTGCCATTTAAAGGCAATTCAAGCATGTTGTCTAATACCTGTTTAGCATCTTCTTCATCATATAAAGGTTCAATTAAGTCTTGTTTTTTTTCTCTTTTTCTTTTGTTGATGTATTTGAGGTCACTTTCTTGTATGCGTGCACTATCTAGTAGCATGATTTCGCACAAAGAAATGGTGCCTGCTGTGGCGTATACTTTGCCAGTAAAACCGTCTTTATACAATTTAGGCAACAAACCAGAATGGTCAATGTGCGCATGCGAAAGCAAGACATAATCGATGTCACGTGGTTCAAACCCCCAATGAGAATTTAAGGGCAAAGTGTTTTTCCCTTCACCTTGAAACAAGCCGCAATCAAGTAAAATTTGTGTGCCTTTGTCTGTTGTTAAAAGGTGCTTGCTGCCGGTAACGGTTCTAGCAGCCCCATGGAATGTGATTTTCATTAAGCAATATTAAATAAAAATATTTAAAACTTGCT
>JBIKPR010000001.1:0-100993 GCA_044357345.1 Bacteroidia bacterium | reverse complement strand
CGCTTTGATTGATAAGACAGATTTCTGTTCACACCTCTTTCAGTGGCATCCCTGAGTATGGTTTTTAATATGGCAATCCTTTTACCGATCGTATTGGTTGCTAGCCCTCTTTTGTTCATGAAGGTCCGCAAATTATAGTAGAAGTCTAGATCAATGTCTTCAAATTGCAATATCTTCTTCTTTTCAATGCTATAGTCTTTAATGAGGTTATAAACTTGTCTGTAGGTTTCAATAGTTCCTGAGGAGATTGGTTTACCTGTTCTATCGTTTGTCCTAGATCTTGCCTCTGTCATAAATTTCTCAATATATTCAAGCAGGTTAGTCGACTCTGCAACCTCAATGGTATCAAAAAATTCCTTTTCAAGGATATTTTTAAGTTCCTTTATGCTAGGGATTCTTAGGTTATCATTCTCGAACCTAAGGAACAACTCTTTGGAGCTGGCAAGCATTTTCTCTAGCTTTCTATTCAACTCTCTTAATTCTGGGCTTGACCTCTTCTCAATCACTTTATGGTTTTTCGAATCCCATATTTTAGGGTTAATAGATTCTTTGATTGAAAATTTAAGACGCATATTATTCCAACTAATATACAGGAGTATTTGTGTTTCTGACTCTGCATTTGGATCTTTTAAGTAATATTTGAAGGTAGCCATAATTGTAAAAGCAAAAGTAAGTAAATTTTTCAAAGGGGGCGGTAAAGGGGGCGGATTTTTTTAATCTAGTTTAATTTACCTTTGCTTACCTTTGCTAGTGACCTATGTTAATGTGTTGGTAATCATGTGTTTTAGATTAAATAAGATAAAATAAGATTAAATAGGTTCGAGTCCCGTCCACACCGCAAAAGCCCAACAATAAAATGTTGGGTTTTTTTGTGCCTTTCTAAATATAAATTTCCCCAAATTTTCTTTTTATAGAATTGGTTCCTTTTAATTTTATTTCAATCATTTAAATCAGTTTTTAATTATTACACCATTGACGTTTTTTTATAATTTTCACCATAACATTTTTTTGTTTTTTAAACAATTGGATTGTACATAAATTTAATATCAAGTTCATATAGCTTTCACAATACAAGGCTTCTTTTGTTCAATCAAATAGAATTGTTATGAAATTTAAAAATTTACTCATCAATGCCATCATATTTATGGCGGTATTGATAACACAAGACTTATTCAGTCAAAAGACGCTTAATGTCAGAATTGGCGCAGCTGATGACGACCAAGAGGAATGGTTGCCAGCTAAATCTGGTCAAACCCAATCAAAAACCATTGGAAGTCTTGATCCGGGAAGCTCTGATTTAGAATTTGGAACCGAAGCATCTGGAAATGATCCACAAATAGTTGGATTAAGGTTTACCAATATCAATATTCCAAAAGGTTCAATTATTCTAAGTGCCTACATTCAATTTACAGTGGATGCAGTTGGTAAAAATAACGATCCTTGTAGGGTATTTATCAAAGGAGAAGCAAATGATAGTTCTTTGATGTTTAACACTGCTGTTCCTTACAATATTTCAACCCGTTCAAAAACGAGTGACTCGATTGTTTGGAATGCTTCAGGTGCAAGTTGGGCTACCGTTGGAGCTGCATCTACAGAGCAAAGAACTCCTAATATCAAATTATTAATAGAACAAATAATGAACAGGGGTGGTTGGAAATCTGGAAATCCATTTACTTTTTTAATGTATGGAACAGGTACCCGTGAAGTAGAGTCTTATGATGGAGATGCACCTAAGGCTGCAATGTTGGTAATCAATTACATTGAACCAAAAACCTTATCAAGTAGAATTAATGCAGCAGATGATGATCAAGAGGAATGGTTGCCTGCTAAATCTGGTCAAACACAAGCAAAAACAGTAGGTAGTCTTGATCCAGGAAGTTCTGATTTAGAATTTGGTGCTGAGGCATCTGGTAATGATCCTCAAATGGTTGGAATGCGTTTTACTAACATTAACATTCCTAAAGGTTCTTTAATCACTAATGCTTATATTCAATTTACAGTTGACGCGATCAACAAAAATAACAGTCCTTGCAATATCATTATAAAAGGTGAGGCAAGTGATAGTGCTGTAATGTATAATCCTGCAAGTGCTTACAATATTACTTCAAGGTCAAAAACAACAGATTCAGTAACTTGGGCTGTGTCTGGAAATTCTTGGAGCACAGTTGGAGCAGCAACAGCTGAACAAAGAACATCAAATTTAAAAACCCTTGTACAATCTCTAATCTCGAGAAATGGTTGGAAGTCTGGAAATCCATTGGCATTTAATATGTATGGTACCGGAACTAGAGAAGTAGAATCATATGATGGTGATGCTCCGAAAGCACCAATGCTTGTTATTGAGTATATTCCATCAAGCACCATGTCTGTTCGTGTGAATTCTGCAGATGACGATCAAGAAGAGTGGACACCTGCTAAGGCTGGTCAAACCCAAGCAAAAACTGTAGGAAGTTTAGATCCAGGAAGTTCTGATCTAGAACTAGGAACTGAATCTACTGGAAATGACCCTCAAACTGTAGGGATTCGTTTCAACAATATTAATTTACCTCAAGGGGCGATCATTCAGAATGCATACATTCAATTTACAGTAGATGCAATCAATAAAAACGCAAATCCTTGTGTAATAACTATCAAAGGTGAAGCGAATGATACACCTTCAATTTTTAAACCTGCTTCTGCCTATAATATTACAAGCAGAGCAAAAACACAAGATTCAGTTATTTGGAATGTTTCTGGAGCAACTTGGTCAACTGTAGGTGCGGCCACAGCAGATCAAAGAACAAGTAATTTAAAACCAATTATAGAAAACCTGGTTAACAGGTCTGGTTGGAAAAGTGGAAATTCGATGGCCTTTTTCTTAAATGGTACAGGTACACGCGAAGTAGAATCATATGATGGTGATGCACCAAAAGCACCGCTATTAGTTATCGATTATTTAATGGGTGATAATGCACCAGTGCAAAAACCAAGAATCCCTTTGACGACTTATCCAGTAACCAAAAAATCTAATTGGCTGTATTCAGATAGTGGTTTTAATTTAGGATCTACTTGGAAAAACAGTATTTATAAAAAAGACACAACATGGAGTTTTGGAAGAGGTCCATTAGGCTTTGGTGAAATAGGATTCACTGGCACCGATATCAATCAAGGTATTGCCAATAATAGATTTATAACAAATTATTTCCGCAAACCTATAATCGTTTCTAATTTATCTAGCGTGACTGACACCATTGAATTACAATTAATGTGTGATGATGGAGCAGTTGTCTACATAAATGGAACTGAAGTAGTAAGAAAAAATTTAAATACAGGAACAGTTCTTTCTAGAACAAAAGCAAACAAAAATGTTGATGCACCTCAAGAGAGAGTTTATTGGTTGTATTATTTGCCAAAAACTGTATTGAAAGCGGATACCAATTATATTGCTGTAGAAGTTCACCAATATGACAGTTTAAGTTCTGACTTGTTGTTCGATTTAGCATTGAATAACAGAAAATATAAAGCCAATGCACCTGCTCTAGCATGCGCAGGTGGAAATAGCCATATCTCTTGTTTTACATCTGTAATGCCAATTGAGCAATATGATACCATTAGTATTCCTGCAACACACCAATTTCAAGCAATGTTAAAAACAGGTGATGCTTACAGTAAGGGTGGCACAGTTCCAAGTAATTTTGATTTTACTGGTTATAGCCCAATTGGTGGCAGCAGCAAGAAAGGTTATGTGGCATTAAACCACGAGAAGAATCCAGGAGGCGTATCGATTTTAGATGTTCAATACAATTGCACGAGTGGCACTTGGGTGCTTGACTCTGTATTGCCAGTAAGTTTTGGTGGCGACCTAGTTAAAACATCTAGCAATTGTTCAGGTGGACTTACACCATGGGGTACAACAGTTACCTGCGAAGAGGATGCACCTGCTGGAGATGTGAATGCAGATGGCTATCAAGACATTGGATGGAATATAGAAATCGATCCTAAGACAAGAAAAGTGAAAGAATATGGCAATGGAAAACAAGAAAAATTGTGGGCGATGGGCCGTATGAGTCATGAAAATATTGTTTTTAAACAAGATAGTATTACTTCATATTACGGTGAAGATGAGCCAGATGGCAACGTCTATAAATTTGTTGCAGCTAAAAAGACTGATTTATCTTCTGGTACTTTATATGTTCTAAAGTTAAACAATACATTAGATGCAAATGGTGATCCTACTGGAACAACAGGAACATGGGTAGTTCTAGCAAATTCAACTAAATCTGATAGAAATAACACCAAGACATTAGCAAAAAATGCAGGAGCTACGGCATTTAATGGCGTGGAAGATGTAGAAATAAGTCCACTTAATGGTCAAATTTATTTTGCAGCTAAAGGCGTTGGACGTACTTATAGTTTTAAAGATGATGGAGCTACAGTTTCGAACTTTAAAACATTTGTTGGTGGAGAAACTTACCCGATAAACTTTGGTTCAGGAATTATTGCCGAAGAGTGGAGTGGTGGTAATGATAACCTAACGTTTGACGATAAAGGCAACTTATGGGTATTGCAAGATGGTGGCAAAAACTTTATTTGGTTGGTAAGACCAGATCATACGCAAGCAGCACCGAAGATAGAGTTGTTTATGGCTACGCCTACTGGTTCTGAACCAACAGGTATGACTTTTACACCAGATTTTAAATACATGTTCTTATCGATTCAAGAACCTTCGGCAGCTTCTACGACACAAAAAGATGTAAAAGGCTCATCAATTCTATTCAATAGAAGTCATTTACTTGTAATAGCTCGCAAAGAAAACTTTAAACCAACTACCATTACAAAACCTATAATTTCAGGTCCCATTGCCGCTAATCAGCAATCTGTACAAACGTATTCAGTTCAGAATAACCCAGGTAGTGTTTACAATTGGACGATTTCGAATGGTACACAAGTTTCAGGTGGTGTTACCAATTCAATAGGGGTTAAATGGGGTACATTCACATCAGGATCAGTTAATGTTATCGAAACAGCTAGTGCACAGTGTGTAAGCAGCAATGAACAAATTACCGTTTCTTTAGGTACTACTTCAATTGATAAATCAAAGCTAATACCAGGTTTGAGCGTATACCCGAATCCAACTGAAAATTACCTTGTAATTGATGCCATCGAAGGCTTGCAATACGAATTAATTGATATAAATGGAAAGTCGCTTATTGTAGGTATGAAAGAAGAGAATAAAATGATTTCAATTGATATGAGTAACCTATCAGCTGGAATTTATACATTGAAAATTAGGAATGGAACGACCTTTGTTTCTTACCAAATTAGTCATTTGTAATAAAATTTATCTAAGAAAGGTGACTGGGAAACCAGACACCTTTTTTTTGTCCTTTTTTTTGAAACAAATTAAGATACTAAAGAAAAAACTTTCAAAGGTTTTTCTTTTTGGGTATGTGTAATTGTAATTGTCATAACTGATCCTTGTTAGTTTTTTCACCACATGTCAATTGATTTAATGACTATGGGTGTATGGAAGTCCCATAAATGTGAGATTTCTATAACATTTGTAGTTAATATAAATTTTATCAATAATGAATTGAAAGAATTTATGGTTGGACTTTGCAAGTACTGCCTAAATTCGCATCTATCTAATTAATTTAATGATGAAAAACTTACTGTTAACTATGGGCTTATTTGTTGCACTTTCAGCAAATGCTCAGGCGCATGAAGGAGATATCTCACAATGCCCTTTTCACATGGGTAAAAGTGAAGATAGCGATTCAAGTGCCAAAACTGCAGCATCGAACATGCATGCACCTGCAAAGGTCTCTGGCACAACAAATTCTGATTGGTGGCCGTATCAATTAAACTTGCAATTGCTTAGACAAAATTCAAATTTGTCTGACCCAATGGATCCAAGTTTTAATTATGCAAAGGCATTTAAAAGCCTGGATTATTTTGCTTTAAAAGGAGATATCAAAACGGTATTAACCGAGTCGCAAGATTGGTGGCCAGCAGATTTTGGTAACTATGGTCCATTGTTTATCCGTATGGCATGGCATAGCGCTGGTACCTACAGAACAGGCGATGGAAGAGGCGGTGCAACAGCAGGACAACAACGTTTTGCCCCACTTAACAGCTGGCCTGACAATGGCAACCTAGATAAAGCAAGACGATTATTATGGCCAATAAAACAAAAGTATGGCAATAAAATTTCATGGGCCGATTTAATGGTATTGGCTGGAAATGTGGCTTTGGAATCTATGGGCTTTAGCACCTTTGGATTTGCAGGTGGTCGTAGTGATGTTTGGGAACCAGAATTTGATGTGTATTGGGGTTCAGAAAAAAAATGGTTGGAGGACAAACGTTATTCTGGAGGACGCAAATTGGAAAATCCATTGGCTGCTGTGCAAATGGGATTAATCTATGTAAACCCAGAAGGTCCTAACGGCAATCCGGATCCTGTGGCCGCTGCAAAAGACATTAGAGAGACTTTCGGTCGCATGGGCATGAATGATGAAGAGACTGTAGCTTTAATCGCAGGTGGACACACTTTGGGCAAAACCCACGGTGCTGGTCCTGCTTCTCATGTTGGTGCAGAGCCAGAGTCGGCAAGTATCGAAGAACAAGGTCTGGGTTGGAAAAGTACATACAAAACAGGTAAAGGAAAGGATGCAATAACTTCAGGATTAGAGGTTACATGGACCAGCACACCAACCCAATGGAGTCAATCATACTTTAAAATATTATTTAAGTATGAGTGGGAATTGACCAAGAGTCCTGCAGGCGCTCAGCAATGGGTTGCTAAAAACGCAGACAAAATTATTCCTGATGCATTTGATTCGAATGTCAACCATTTGCCTACGATGTTAACCACCGATTTGTCTATGCGTTTTGATCCAGAATATGAAAAAATATCGAGACGTTTTATGAACGATCCTAAAGCATTTAACGATGCTTTTGCAAGGGCTTGGTTTAAACTAACGCATAGAGACATGGGCCCAAGCTCATTGTACCTTGGACCTGAAGTGCCTAAAGAAGCTTTGATATGGCAAGATCCTATTCCAGCTTTAAACCATCCTTTGGTGGATGCAAAAGACATAGCGGTTTTGAAAACCAGCATTCTTAACTCAGGTTTAACCGTTACTCAACTGGTTTCAACTGCTTGGGCATCTGCATCCACTTTCCGCGGTTCTGATAGAAGAGGTGGTGCCAATGGAGCGCGCATACAATTGCAACCACAAAGGTCTTGGGCAGTTAACAATCCTAAACAATTGGATTCAGTATTAAATGTTTTAAAAGGCATACAAAATAACTTTAATACCAAGTCTGTTAAAAAGAAGATTTCAATGGCCGACCTTATTGTATTGGGTGGTTGTGTGGCTGTTGAAAAAGCAGCAAAAGATGCCGGATTCGTGGTGCAAGTTCCTTTTACCCCAGGCCGCATGGATGCCACACAAGAGCAAACAGACATTAAGAATATGGCGGTATTGGAACCAATGGTAGATGGATTTAGAAATTATTCAAAATCTCAATACACCGTTTCATCTGAAGAACTGTTAATCGACAAGGCTCAATTGCTAACTTTAACTGCTCCGGAGATGACGGTATTGATCGGTGGTTTGAGGGTCTTAAATGCCAATTTTAACCAAAATAAATTTGGGGTATTTACCTCTAAACCAGGACAATTGAACAACGACTTCTTTGTGAATTTGTTGGACATGAATACAGTTTGGACTGCAACCTCAGACAGCAAAGAAGAATTTGTAGGAACCGACCGCAAAACGGGAACAGTGAAATACACCGCAACACGTGTGGATTTAATCTTCGGTTCTAACTCAGAATTGCGTGCTTTGGCTGAAGTTTATGCGAGTGCAGATGCCAAACAGAAATTTGTCAACGACTTTATACAAGCTTGGGTAAAAGTGATGAATTTGGATCGGTTTGATTTGAAGTAAAAGGAGATAATTATAATAAAAAGGCTTGATGAGAATCAAGCCTTTTTTAATGCTTATGAATTTGTTATTAATGCCAATTGGTATTAATAAATAATAATACTTCTTATATTCGTAAAGTTTTTAATCAAAATTTATGTTTAGCCAGAAGTGTGTTTTTCTTTTAGTTTCTTTTTTGAACTTGACTTTGTTTGCTCAAGTTAACTCTATTACCCCAAGCAATACTATTGGAGGAATGGGCAAAAAAGTAAGTATAATCGGTCAGGGTTTTGGATCCAGTCAATCGAATAACTATGTCTCCTTTTTTCAAGAGTCTGGCCAATATTCAGATGCCAATACCTCTAAAGGTTTTAAGTATTTGGTATGGACCGACACAAAAATTGAACTAGAGATGCCAGTAGCATTTTCGGGTAAAGTAAAGGTTAATATCAACGGCATGGATTATTATTCAACAGATACCTTGCATGTAATGGCTAATTTAGGCTACCGATCGGCCAATCCATTGGTGTACGACTATCTAACAAATAATAACAAGAAAGGCGGATATACTTGGTATATGCATACCACATATTGGAACAATCCCTTGGCTAAAAAAGCGATAGAAGATGTGTTTGCAGAATTTAGATGTAAAACCGGTGCAAACTATATTTTGGCTCCTTTTCCTTCAAGTGCAAGTTTTTCATTGGGTGATACAATACACTTAATTGCCCCTGACCCTAACCTAGGTGCGGTTGGTTACAACGAGCGTTTATGGACCTCTTGCATATTAGGAGCTGAAACATTTTACAGCATCCGTTCTCAAGATTTAAGAATGTCTGACAAACAAGATTGGTATTTCGGAACTGGGAAAGCGCCAGCAGGGAAAACCAAATTTCGATATGTGCTATTTCATGAGTTAGGCCATTCATTGGGTCTTGGGCATGTGAATGAATTGGGCCAATCTATGTATCCATCGGTTTCTCTTTTGCCTTCAGATCAATGGAGCCAAAGGGACAGTATTACCATACAAGAAAAAGAGGCTATTTCGCATTTTATCAATTTGTCAAAGTCATTTAGTTTCAGAGCCTGTGGCGTTTTACCAATGGAAAACAACAAGGATTGCAAAGATGTATATGGCTTAAAAACGGGTATTGAAACAAGCCAAAGTATTGAAAGTTTAACTGTATATCCAAACCCTGTAAGCAGTGAATTGAACATCAATTATCCGATTTCAGAAATGGTCCAAGTGCGTATTTTTGATTTGCAAGGCCGTTTGGTATTGAACACAAGTTTCATCAGCCAAGAAATAGATCTTAGTGGATTGAATGCAGGTATTTATTCACTGCTTCTAACAGATGGCGCTACCATTTTTAGAATGAATTTCATAAAAAATTAATAAGCCTTGAATTGAAATATGAAAAGAGATTTAAGTAGAAAACAGCTGGGTGGTGTTCTTGCAGGAATTTCAAATGAAACGGGGGTTTCATTGTCCTTGTTAAGGGTTTTGTTTTTGATTGGATTTTTCGCAATTGGAGGCATCACCTTCGGTATTTGTTCGGGTGCGATGCTAATTATTTATGTCTTGTTTTGGATGTTTACGCCGGCGAGGTAAAATTAACCAAATATAATAATGGCAAGGAAGTATGCTTACCATTCAAGCCTATTCCAAATCCAAACCTTGCTGCGAACAAGGTAACTTGGTAGGTCAAACCATTTTGTTCTTAGTTAAACGGGTTAAATGTAACTCCTATTGTAGGTGGCTGTAGATTGAATTTATTCAATAGAGATAAAAGTCTGGAGTAAAAAAAGAGAATTCATATTAATGGCTAGGTATAATAGACAATAAGGACAACTTGTATATTCAAGTTGTTTATTAGCTTTAATAGCTTGTATTAAATAATGGTGTCCGTATATTAAATATTTCTGGGTTCATGCTCCGAGTACAAATATTATGGTCTATCTTGCCTGCTTTAATTTATATTGAAATTATAATATGGAAAGTTTTGAAAATTTCGTGAGCTATGCAAATTCAATTATTTGGAGCAATGCATTGATTTATCTTTTGCTTATCACTGGCGTTTATTTCTCCATTCGGATGCGCTTTTTTCAGGTAAGGCTTTTTAAAGAAATGATAAAGCAAATGTTTGGTAGTACCAAATCATCTGCAGGCATTTCTTCTTTTCAGTCTTTGGCCGTTTCATTGGCCGGCAGAGTAGGCACCGGGAATATTGCCGGTGTTGCAACGGCTATTTTTATCGGGGGTCCGGGTGCGGTTTTTTGGATGTGGCTGGTCGCATTTCTAGGGTCTGGTTCTGCTTTCATTGAATCTGCACTTGCGCAAATTTACAAGGTTAAGGAGAATGGCGAATACAGAGGTGGTCCAGCATTTTATATCGAGAAAGGATTTAAAAATAAAGCGATTGGTAAATGGTATGCCATTGTCTTTGCAATTTCAACCATTTTGGCTTGCGGAGTGTTACTGCCAGGGGTGCAATCAAATAGTATTGCCTCGGCCATTAAAAGTGCTTTTGATATCAAATATGTTTTTACAGGAATAATACTTGCTTTGCTCCTAGGGCTCATCATATTTGGGGGAATTAAAAGTATTGCTAAAGTTGCAGAATTTGTGGTGCCATTTATGGCTATAGCTTATATTATAGTTGCACTTGTAATTATGGGCTTGAATTACGAAAGAATTCCTGAAATTTTTAGTTTGATTATTAGCAGTGCTTTTGGTTTAAAGGCATCTTTTGCGGGCATAATTGGAGCAATGATCACAATTGGCGTAAAGCGGGGCGTTTATAGCAATGAAGCTGGTCAAGGTACTGGCGCCCATCCTGCGGCTGCGGCCGAGGTTTCGCATCCTGCTAAACAAGGATTGGTGCAGGCTTTTTCTGTCTATGTTGACACACTTTTTGTTTGTTCGGCCACTGCCTTTATGATTCTAATTACAGGCATGTATAATGTGAAGGGTTCTGATGGGAAGCTAATTGTAGACAATGGTGTTTATTATGTTCAGGATGGTGTTAAACATATGGATGGCAGTCCTACCTATACGCAGGCTGCAATTGATAATGCTTTCAGCAATGGACAGGTTGCTTTTCATCCTGATTTTGTGGGCATCGGAAGTTATTTTGTAGCATTGGCTTTATTTTTCTTTGCCTTTACTACCTTGATGGCTTATTATTATATTGCTGAAACCAATCTGGCTTATCTTATGCAAAAAAAGCCTGCACCTATTTTGCTGTTTTTATTAAAGCTAGCCATTATGGCTGCTGTTTATTTTGGTTGTGTTCGCGCTGCCACAATTGTATGGGATCTTGGAGACATGGGGGTTGGCATAATGGCTTGGTTAAATGTAATCGCCATAATAATTCTACAAAAGCCGGCTTTGCTTGCATTCAAAGATTTTGAAAGGCAGAGAAAAGAAGGAAAGGACCCAGTTTTCAGTCCTGCAGAATTGGGCATAAAGAATGCAGATTTTTGGGAAAATGAATATGTCCATGACGAAAAAAATAATTAAGCCCGCTTAAAAAAATATTAAAATGAAATTACAGAAACTAACCTTGTTATTAGCCATTTGTTTGGGAGTTTTACAGAGTTGTAAAGACAAAGAAGATGATGAACATGTTATAGGCTCAGCAACCCAAGCCTACTCAGTTGCAGATTTAAACAAAGCAATCGTTCAGCACAATTGTGGCTCTTTCGCCACAGGTTTTAGAAATGTACTAAATGATAGTAACCTCTCATTTGATGCGAAATTGTTTTATAAAAGTTTTACAACTGCGGCTAAGTTTTTTGACGACAATTCAGGCTATGTGTCCATAGAAAATTTAAATGGTGTGACGATTTCTGATCCTATGAATACAAGCAGAGAGGGTGTTTCTCAATTAAATGAAAGGGATGCAGATAGCCTTAAAATAACGCCAAAACTACTTGACATTGTTAATTACAGTGGGGCTGGTTTCTTTACCTATCGTTTAGTAAATCCAGCAAGCAATGCCAAAGAGAATTACCTTACATATGTTAATACTATTTCAGGATTAGGCGCATACACCCGAAGCGGTTTTTTTGAAAATAAAGCTTCCAAGCTCTACAGCCAAAATGATATCAATGAGTTGGTGGTAAAGAACGGTGTAAGTTCCATGGCAAAAGCATTCGGAAAAATAAAAAGTGACTTTGGTTTAGACTCAGCTAAATACATTAAGACTCTTAGAAGTTTTCTTCAAAATATAAGATTCTTTGACAACCAAAGTGGCTACTACTACATACTTGATATGAATGGAATTAACATTGTGCAGCCACCAGATCCCTCTGTGCAAGGAACAAATAGGTATGATTTGAAAGATTCGCGTGGCACCTATCTTGTGCGCGGATTAATAGACGTTGCTAAAAATGGGGGAGGTTTTTACACCTATTATTACATCAACTACCAAACCAACAAAGAGCAGATGAAAAAAGCCTTTATCGCCCCGATTCCGGGAACTAATTTCTTTCTTGGAGCTGGCGTTTACTTGAATTAAACGATTTGTTTTCTTATTGCGTGCAGAGCAATATAACTTAGTTAAAACCTATTTTTAAGTAAAAAAGAAATTAAAGATGTCTTAAACCGCTTTCTTATTATTTAGCGAAACTTATAATCTACACCACTTATTTGTGTGAGCAAATTTTGTGAAGCATCCAGCACTTTTGCATTTATTTGTGGGGTTGGCGTTACAGGCGAATGCAAGGCAAGATATGATTTTAACAATGTATGTAAGGTGTGCTCTGTTGTTTTAACATTGCTAGCGCCCTTGATTCTACATATAATATCTTCGGGGTCTCCATCTCTTTCGCAGGCGCATATACTATAGTTTTTCGTTGCTTCAATTGGAAAACCTTTGATGCTTATTTCCTGCACTCTTTTTCCATTTTCTCCAAAAGCATTAAACTTTATGTTCATGCCTTTAAATTTAATTACCCAGCCACCAAAACGTTCTGAGGCATTTTTGGCAAATACATTATTTAATTCTTTTTCTAGCCATACTTGAATTTGCTTCCCTGTAACCATCCCAGTTTTAACATAATTATCCACTGGTAACATATCAAAGATGTATCCATTGGTAATTGGAATATTACCGGTATGGTCGGGCGTGGTGCGCGGTGGACAAAAGCGAAAACCATTAGACAAGACAATATCAATTTCTGGTAAACGCCAATTCATTGCATCAAGCACCATGGTATCGATTGGATTTTCTATTACAAAATATCTGTACAGGGGAATGGTGCTGTACCCAGCCAGCTTATAAATATCATCATGAAAGGGTTTTTCACTGTTTTTTATAATGGCTTCTATCTCTTTTGCGGCAGGGTATTTATTGGCATTTATTTCATCTAAACAATAGTCTTCCTTAATGACCTTTCCATTTTGTATGGTAAGGTTTAGTTTTCCAACAAATGAACCGAATGCCCCAGGCTCAACTACTTTTGAATACTGACATTGAATCGGTGTGCGTACCCTTTCGTGTGTATCTCCACCTAAAATATAATCAACCCCTTCGCATTCTTTTAGGTTGGCCAAATAAATTTGCTGTGATAAGCCTAAGTGCGCTACAATAAACACACAAGTGCATTTTTCTTGGTTGCGCAACACATCAACATAATGGGCGAGGTTCTCCTCTGGTTTTGCATAAATAATTCCTTTGCTATAATTTGGCGATTGACGCAAAGGAACCAAATGGTCTGTATAGCCTAAAAAGCCAATCTTGACACCTTTGATTGTCCATATATAATAGGGAGGGAAGATAAGCTCACCTTTTTTTGAATCGCCCAAATCGTGGTACATATTGGCACAAACTTTTGGCGCATTTAATGAACCAAGCAGTGTTTGCATCACCTTTTTACCGTAAATCACTTCCCAATTACCAGGCAAATAAAGATCGTATCCTAAGGCATCTAATATTGGAAGTAATGCCTTTCCAGTTGTTTTTACAGATAACTCACTGCCCTGAAACATATCGCCACTATCAATTAAAAAAGTATTTGGATTTTTCTTCCTTTCTTTCTTGAGATAGCTCGCTAAGTGCGCATAACCGCCTGTTTTTCTAAACACTGTTTTTTCGTCTTCCCAAAACAATTCATCGTGCGGATGCAATTGACAATGCACATCGGTTGTTTGTAAAATTGAAATTGTAAAAGGATTGTTTTCATCATTCGTTAGACTTACGTCGTCTTCCTTAATGATCGTTGCAATTGCATTAAGTGGCATCGTTGTTAAAATGCCAGCGCTTGCTATACCACTTAATTGTTTAATGAAATTTCTTCTATTGTTTTTCATGCTGCTTGCTTAGGGGATATGTATAAGTGTTGTTTATCGTTTTTTGATTATTTCTTTTGCTTCTGCGCTTCAACTATCGGTTTGAAAGGGCCTAATTTATGCTGGCTTTCAGTAAACTTATCCGAGTAGGGACCAAATGGGTGGTCGAATGGTTTTTTGGAGATATCCGGCCAATCTTTTTTGATATTAAAATTAGGGCGAGGCATCGATAAAACATAGGCTGCTACGTCCCATGCCTCTTCATCTGTAAGTTGAGGATTTTCAAACGTGACACCTTGCGGCATATTGTATTTTACAAACTTAGCAAAATTGCTTAGGCGGCTTAGGCCAGCACCCTTGTTAAAACTATGATTGCCCCAAAGCGCAGGATATTGGTATTCAGTTTTATTTTCATTAAACACCCCTTCGCCATTGGCTTGATGACAACTCTGACATTTGGATATATAAATTAATTTACCATTGGTCGGGCTGGCTGCTCTATCCAAATACGAAATATCTTTAAGGCCAGAGCCAAGCGCTTTTTCACCTTTCTTTACTTTGCCCCCTAAATAATTTATATAAGCTGCTATTGCTTGCATTTCCCTGCTATTTGAATCAATAGATATGCCATTTAAACTGCGTTGTATGCAATCATTTACCCTTTTGTATATATTTTCTATACTACCGCTTCTTGCCCTAAATTTAGGGTATAATGAGGCAACAGAGCCGTAGTTGTTTCCATAAATAGCAGTTCCCGCCTGTAAATGGCAATTTTGGCAATTTAAACCATTGCTGATTTTTAAAACCGACCCATTTGGCCCTAAATATTTTGCTGTGTGCGCAATTAATTCTTTACCATAAGCTATTTGTTCCTTTTTATTTGGATCGCTAATGGAATTAATATCTGGGGCCATCCAATACAATATTTTACTTTTTAAATTACTGTCTACATTTAAAACAGAACCAACTGATTTCTCGCTTGGTTCTTGGGCTTGCTTGTCTTTTAATATTACAAACGGCATGATTAATAGAGCAAATAATAATATGGCTATAACTAATAATAATTTATTGATTACAAAAGTCAATTCATGTTTTATTTTATCATTTTCAGGATGTAAATTCATAATCTAGCGTAACGATTTGAGTATTATTTAACTACAGTTAAAACTATTTAAAAAGTCAAAAGTATCGTTTTTTATTTAGTGTAATGAAATTAATTTTAATTTATAACATTTTAATAGATATGGGGGGTTATATACTATTTATATCATAGATTCCAACAAGAAGCTTCTATGTGTTGTAAAGAAAATAGCTTTACAATAACCTTTAACCTATTCAGAAAATTGGAAGTATGCACCTAATATGTACAAGCTTTTTTGTGTTTTGAAATTTTCGAATAAAAATTCATACGACATGATTTAGAGTGAATGTGCCCCAGTGGTAGAGCTCCTTTGTCGCACACCACGGGGTATAAGAGTGAAAATGAGAGTGAATAAAAAAAGAGAGCTGAAGTGACGCTTTCGCTTTCACTCTCACTCTCTTTTTACTTGCTCCCCTAATTGACCCAAAATACAACCCACAACCCCTGATAGATTACATAATACTCTATAAAGCAAATAGATAGTAATTTTTAGGGGTGTTTAGTTTGCTGGACAAAGGAAATTTGGTGTATTTCCATTTCAATCTAAAATTAAGATTTGTCTAAACAATTAAAAACTTAGAATCTATCCTTTCATACGAGTAACCTGCACTTTCACCTTCTCTTACCTTCCATTGGTTGATTTATTTTTTAAAAAATAGATTTAATACTAATATTGTATCAGTTTATTAATAAATATGAAAAAAATACTATTCTGTATGTTCCTTTTGGGAACTTTATTAATTTCCTTTAATACTTTAGCTCAAAGTGAAATTAAGAGAAGCCCTGACAATAGAAAGGACTTCGTAAATGTTTTTTACAATTCAGCATATACATTATTTGATTTTTGGTCTGATGAGCCAATTTTTCCAAATTCGGATGGGATTTATACAATATTTACTGCAACAAATGAAGACAAAACACCGCGTATATTGACAGGAAATTCCTCGGTGCTAATGTCGAGTATCTCTTATAAATTTAAAAATTATAATAATTGTAAAAATTGGTGTGAAGGAAAGGTCTACAATCCTGATTTAATTAGAAATCAAAATAATCCTGAAAGGAAAGTACCATCTGAAAATATCACAACGGACAATATGAATGTCTTTTCGAAAGGTAATTCAATAACTATTAAACAATTTTCTGAGGCTTTAAATTTATACTACAAAACTTATAAGGGTGGTATGGAAATTAATTCAGACGTTTTTGACCCTATGAAATTATTAATTGAACGAGGTTGCAGCTTTTTTATACTCAAAGGGGAATTACTTTCTCAGTATCGTATTTTGGCGGGTTTTACAAGTGGCGGACCAAGTTCTTACGGTAAAGACAAAGATTGGAGAATCTTAGTTGGTGATTTAGGGAATAATCCCAAATATAGAATTGATTACGACACAGTAATGAGCAGGTTTAAAAATTCTGTTAATGGTCAAATTGCTCCTGAGTGCAAAGAGTGTAAGATGATAGTTAAGAAATACTACAACTCATACATGAAAAAAACCGATTTGCAATTTAGTGAATTTAATATTTTAAAAGAGAAGGTTCAAAAATGTAAAAATCAAAGGTTTGATGAATTATCTAAGAAAATTAAATCAAAATTAACATTATTAAGTGAAGGAGCTGGAGGCACAAGCTCCTATGGAAATGATAAAGATTGGAAGCTAATTGATAGGGTTGGAGCTAGAATTCAAATATCTTACGTTGAGAAAAGGACATTGCCTAATGACTGTAAAATTGTCCAATTGAAAGATAAGTATGGTTTAGTTGATGAAAAGGGATTTCTTTTCGTAGAGGCCATTTATGATTATATTGACTTCGACTATTTTAATTTTATAAATGAAACTGTGTATAGAGTAAAATTTGAAGACAAATATGGATTAGTTAATTCTAATGGCGATTTTATATTAAACAAATCTTATGAGAGAATATTAAATATATCTCAAAAAGATTCAATGTTATTCGTAAAGAAAGATGGCGAATGGGGCTATTTAAAACACCCATTTAAAGATTTTACTAAAATTGATGCAGATAATATTTACAATAATGGTCTTAAAATAATTGTTAAAGGAGGCAAAAAAGGAATTTTAAATAATAATGGAATAATAGCAGTTAATCCAATTTATGATGATTTATACTTAGAGTATAATTCATCATTAAGTACAGAAAAGTGTTTAATAAATGTAAAATTGGGCAGTAAATATGGTTTACTTGATGAAAAATTTAAGCTAGTTTTGCCAATTGAATATGACCAAATTGGATGTTTTAACCCAACAGATAAGTGCGGAACGGATGAAAAAATTATGTATAAGCCTAATTATATCCCCATTTTTATTAGCAACAAAATGGGATATTTTGATGCTGAGGAAAAACATATAAAAGTTGAGCCAATTTATGATGATATAAAAGGTCTCGGGATATATAATATCGGTTTAGAAGTGGTAAGTATCGGGAAAATAGATAAAAAATATGGGTTAATATCAAACAATACTGGAAAGCCTTTAACTAACTTTAAATATGATGAAATACAACCTTTCAATTTTGATAAACTTAGTGCAATTGTTAAAATCAATAAAAAATTTGGTGTAGTGTCAATTGAAGGCAGAGAATTAGTTAATTGCTCATACGATTCAATTTCAGATTACACTCTTCCAGATATTTCTATACTATACAGGTCAGGAAAATTAGGTATTGTTAATTGGTTAAACAAAAATTATCCTTCTATACTTGAACCAAAATTTAATGCACTTTCTATCTTAGATTCGAAATTTATCTTAACAAGAATTGATAATAAATATGGTCTAGTTAATTTTGAAGGAAGGGAGATTATTTCAGCCAATTTAGATGAAATTCAAAAGTCAAATGATGGAGGTTATTCAATTAAGCTAAACAATAAATGGGGGCATCTTAACTCCGAAGGTGTTTTAATTGTATCACCAATGTTTGATTACCAGTTCACTTATAAAGATAACCTTGCGTCCGTCTCTTTAAATGGATTGTCATATCAAATAGATGCATCTGGGAATAGATTTACACCCTATATGACTATTGGTGACCTAGATATATATTATAAGGACATAAGTGTTGCGAATTATCATGGAGCATTATCAACATGCCAAGCACTTGGAGATGGATGGCGATTGCCTACTTCTGAAGAGTTAGACATAATTTACAACAATATTAAAATAATTAAAAATCTAACAACAGAATTTAATAGCTATAACACCACCAGAGGTTACGATGTAACGCAAGTAGTGGATGCTGCAGTGTATTGGGGAGAAAATGCAAAAGCATTATGCCTAAGAGAATCAGCAATTGGATATGGACAGATTAGGGATGTTTCAACAACTTACGGTAAGAATACTTTTTTCTACAGTGTAAGACCAGTAAGAAAAAATCCTGAAATGGAGAAACAAAGAAAAGATGCCGAGGATGCCTGGGCAAGGTATATTTTAAGTCAAATTGATTTTAATAAGCTTTTTAGTGGTGGATATTCATCTTCAAATTCCTCGAGCTCATCTAGTAATTCAGCGCAAAGTAAGATATATCAAAAACCCTCTGGACGAATTGACTATGTGGAAGTTGGAAAATTTGAAAATGGGAAAATATATCAAAAACCCTCTGGACGAATTGACTATGTGGAAATTGGAAAATATGAAAATGGGAAAATATATCAAAAACCCTCTGGACGAATTGACTATGTGGAAGTTGGAAAATATGAAAATGGGAAAATATATCAAAAACCCTCTGGACGAATTGACTATGTGGAAATTGGAAAATATGAAAATGGAAAAATATATCAAAAACCCTCTGGACGAATTGACTATGTGGAAGTAGGAAAATCTGACACCTATCAAGGCGGCGCTGCATTCCTTTTGCTATTTTATTAAACTAAATTATAACATCGCATTAGCAATACCAGGGCAGAAGTTTACATCTTCTTTAATGGAAGATAAAGTTAGAGAGGTCTTAAATTGGTATACAAAATTCAGCCAATACAATTGAAACGTACAAAAAGGTATTAAATAAGCGTTTTTAGAAAAGAAGATGAAATTAGAGCCAGAAAAAGAATTAGAGACTAGCATTCAAACAGGAGAAACACGTCTATCTAATTTACAGAACCAATATTTAGATGGTAAAATTAATTCATTTGATGAATACATGAACTTGACAAATGTTATTGATTTACAGTTATTCAAAGACAGGAATGCTCTTAAAAACATGAAAGAGGTCGTATCTCCATTTGATGAATATTTAAATCATCAGGTGCCAATGCTTTAGGATTTGGTTGGTTTTTATGAGAAATCAAGTGGTAAAATCAAGTCAAAGTTGCTTGGTTGTATTTTTAATGATAAGATTGAAATTCTGGATGGTGAAAATACAACCACCCCAATTGCTGAGCCATTTACTCATATCATTAACATTTTCAAGGGTTTACAAAGGGTAGAAAAAGAAAAAGAGGTCAAATTTGACCTCTTTCCCATTTGTGCTCCCTGACCTGGGCTCGAACCAGGGACCTAGTGATTAACAGTCACTCGCTCTAACCAGCTGAGCTATCAAGGAATATGTCCGATTTACTTTAGTTAAAGTCTCTATTCAGGTTCTCTAACCTCCCGATAGCTATCGGGAGAGCTATCAAGGAATCTTCCTAAAAGGAGTGCAAATATAGAATTTTAAATTTTCTATGCAAAAAAAATGTTAGAAAATTTGAAATCTATTTTAAAATGCTGTTTATTAGTTGTTTGTATGCTCTTTGCTTTCTAAATATTTCAGAAATGAACTTACATGTCTATCTTTTTTAGATTCGTATATATCTTTTATTGTTACCATAATGCCTGTTTCTTCCACATCGCCAAAGTGGCTGTTGATGCAGGTTGGGAAAGTCTTCATGGTAGGCGAAGTGTTCATATATGAATTAAAAAGTGGAGGAATGTTTTCGCCAAGTTCACGCACACGTGCATTTAGTAAATGATGTCCCTCTTTATATTCTAATGCTTTAAGTGCATTAAGAAACTCTGAGGTGTCATGTGTTATGGTTACCGGATTTTCAACGCTGATCAATTTTTCATTGTCAGGGAAATAGTGGTGCAGGAAGCTTAGGATTAAATCTCTTGCTTCGCTGTTAAAATGCGTGTACATAGTTACCTTGCCAAAGAAGTAATCAACCTCAGGGTAATTGATGATTAAAGCACCTAAACCATCCCATAGGTTGTCTAAGCTAAATAAACCTTTTCTGTTTTCTGCACTGGGTTGGTATTTTGGTTGTACAAATGAACGACCCAATTCTATTGTTTTTAAAAAATAGAAATTCTTCATGCGCTCACTGAATTCATATATTTCCGTGGTTGCAAGATGGTATGAGCCATCGGCTTGTCGGGCATTGTTGGTCAATATAAATCTATAACCGCCTATGATTTCTTTGTCTTCGGGTTGCCAAACAATTAATTGTTTGTAGGCTGTAGGCCCAAAATCAAATTCATCTAAGTCACAATCCTTGCCAGTTCCACCACCTGCCAATCTGAAAGACAATTCTCTAAGACGACCTATTTCTTTTAATACATTTGGTGCGCTGTGGCAGTCTACAATATAAAGTTTATTGCCACTGTTATTGGTTGGCCTTACAAAGACATCCTCGTTTAACTCGGCTTCTAATAAGTGTCTGTCAATTGGTTCGATGATCTCCTGCATTTGTCGATTTTATACGTGAAATATTTAAAAAAATTATTTTTGTTTGAATTTGTGGTAAAATTCTTCAAAGTCACCTTCCGGATTGTCTTTTAGCGTATAAACAAAATGTTTCATGGCATTGGCAATTTTATGGTGTTCACCAATATGCCTAATTAAGTAAGCTGGAATTGGTTTTCCAAAGTGGATGGTAATTGTTTTACCTTTTTGTTTGAACATTTCAGACGGTAAAAGCAACATTTCTATGTTTAGTTTAATGCCTAATTTCTTTCTCCATTGTGCTACTCTGTAAAAGCGTTTGCTGTTTTCTGCTTCTACAAAAGTTGGAACAATATCGGTTCTGTATTTTACCGATTTAGTGATATAACTTTTGTGCCAGGTTAAATCCATAATCTGTCCATTGGCTTGCTTTCTAGAAACCATACCAGCAGGGAAAATTAGGGTAGCACCATCAGAAGCAAATTGACGCTCAACGGCCAGCAAGGATGGCTTAGCATTACTTCCATGTTTGTTAACCCCAAGAAATATTCCTTGAAGTGGCTTCACATTCATCAAAATATCGTTCACCAAAAAGCGAACATCTGGTCTGATTTTATGTGCTTCACTGATGTACCCCATTCCATCTAAGCCACCCAATGGATGGTTTGCGGCCAAAATTAAACGGCCTGTGGTTGGCACATTGTGGATGTTTTTGGACGTGATAGTCACCCCAATTTCATCAAAGCAAGATCTTGCAAATTCAACACCTTGTTTACCCTTTGCTGCTGTAAGCATGCGGTTTAAGTCATCTTGATGTATGACTTTTTCGATAAATTTATATAGAAATCCTGGAATTAATTTGGCAAGCTTAGGGTTTTTTTCCTGAAATACTTGTCTTACATTAATTAAAGGTACATCCATGTTTTGCTCATTCATTCTGCGAATATGAGACTTTTATATCAACTTCATGTAATCAAAAATACCAAACGGGGATAAAAAAATGAAATCTTTGGAAAAATATTTTAGTTTTGGGCTGTCTAAATCAAACTAATCGATTGAAAATTAAACAGCTCTTGTAATGACCAACATCATTTTATCATTTTTAGGCGCATTAATATTTTTTTTCATACTTTTGAAACATGCCAAATATTAACACCCCTTTTAATTTTAATCAATGGATAGAAGAGAACCGTCATTTATTAAAGCCACCGGTAGGCAATAAGAATCTCACGATTGGTGCTGGTGATTTTATTGTTATGGTTGTTGCTGGACCCAATGCAAGGAAAGATTACCACTACAACGAAACGGAAGAGTTTTTTTATCAATTAGAGGGTGAAATTAATGTTAGAATTCAGGTAGATGGCAAGCCGGTTGATGTTCCTCTGAAAGCTGGAGATATGTTTATGCTCTCAGGAAAAATCCCACATTCACCTACAAGGTCAGAAGGTTCATTGGGTTTGGTTGTTGAACGGGTTCGTGCTGGAAAAGGCTTTACCGATGGATTGTTGTGGTTTTGTGAAAAATGCAACAACCCTTTGCATTCAACCTATTTTGAATTAAAGGACATCGAAAATGATTTCCTTCCAAGATTCAGAGAGTATTATGGAAATGAAGAATTGCGCACTTGCAAAGCATGTGGCCATGTAATGGAAACTGATCCTAAATTTATATAGCTAGACTAAATTTTTCCAAGTACCCTTTTCCAAGTTATACTTTAAAGTAGAGGGTAAGGCTAGAAGCCAATATTTGCTTATTTCAGTTGCAAAAGAAGTTTGCATGTAGCAATTAATTGTGCATCCCTCGCAAGAAGCATGTTTGCCTTCGAGTTTAATAGATTCTTGAACTGTATTCTTGTTCCAAATTGAATACAACAGATTGTTAATTGGAATATTTTCAAGGCCAAGGTGGTAACAAGGCAATACCAACTCATTTTCTGGAGAAATAACAATGCTGCTGCTGCCTGCTCGACAAATTGGTTTGTCAATATGGTTGCCCCCATCTTTTCTCAGTTCAATAAACCCTTGGTTTAAATACACCAATTTTCTTTTGCCCCATTTTTCAAGGATTAATAAAGATTCATTGTCTAAACTTGAACCAACTTCATTGTATTCAAAAACTGGATTTAAGATCAACATGAAATTATTTGGAAGACAAAATGTTTGATATACCTCCTCAATTTGATGGATGTTGTGGCTAAAAACCGTAAACAGGATATCTGGTCTTTCCCCAAGTTTTTTAGCGATTTCAATCGACTCAGTAAATTGTTTGAACAAAGCAACCCCTCTACTTTCATTGTGCTCTGATTCAATTGGAGAATCTAAAGAAAAATGAAGCATATCAATCTTTCCTTTAAGCCTCTCAGCCATTTTGGGATATAACAGCGCGTTGGTCGTTACCGTTGTTATAAATCCTAATTCTTTAGCATAATCTAAAAATTGCGGCAATTCTCTATGTAATAGGGGTTCTCCACCTGTAAAATCGATAACCTGAACACCGAGTCTTTTTAAGTCTTTAAGGTTTTGTTTTACATTGTCCGCATTAACGTACGGTGATGGTTTTTTCCAAATATCACAAAAACTGCATTTTGCATTGCAGCGGTAAGTAACATAATAGTTACATAAAACAGGATTATTTTTGAGAATTATTCGCATTAGTTGGCGCCTTCATACTTTCTTATGAACCACTCCGCTGAAATTATAAACAGTAGGAAAAAGAAAATCCATTTTATGTTAATCAATTCATCCGGTCTTTTCTCATTGTATGAAACCGAGGTGATATTGGTGTTTTTCTTTAAATTTTCTATGCATGATTCTAGTTTTTCGGCTGGATAAAATTGGCCGGAATTATTTCCTGCAATTTCTCTGAGCAATCCAAAATCAGCTTTGGTATTTACCAATTCAATTTGCAAAGGTTTGACAAGCAATTTGCCATTAATGGTTTCATTTATTTCATTTGCTTTTGCTTTAAATGTATAAATTCCAGGATTTAAAAATCCTAAGTCTAGTTGGTAGGTTTTGCCAATAGGACTAAAGTTATAATTGTATGTTTTATTGTTGGCATCGGTAAGACTCAATAAAACGTTCGCTGTATTAACTGGTTCGTAGCTTGAATTGTATAATTCAGCAAGGAACTTCACCGCTTCGTCTTCTTCATAAACATTCTTCAGAGGGTAAACTCTAAATTTCCGTTTGTCTTCTTTTACGGTTAAGTACTGTATGGTTTTGCTTACCAGTTCATTACTGGCTATATGGGATTCGTTTTTTACAAAGTCGAATAATTTCCAACGCCAAAATCCCTCACCAAACAAATAGGCAGTCTTCTCACCATTCTGATTGCTGAAGGTCCACAAGGGTGTTTGTGTGTTGACCTGTCCGATTTTTTGATAGAGCAATGATTCAGTACCGATACTTGCATTGTAAAAACCATAAGGTGCACTCAAGGGAGGCAAGTCAGATAGGCTTGAGATGGTATTAGGATCAAGGGTAAAAGCAGTAAAATCTGAGTTAAAAATGGCTTGACTTTCATTCATCCTGCCTTGGTTTTTATCGATTTTTGCGGTGTTGTTTATAAGACTTAGTTGTTCTATGGCCGTTTGATTTCCAACAATACACCAAACAGGAATTTGTATTTTTTTAATTGAACTGATCAAGTCCCTGGAATTGCTGTTTTTACCAGGCAGTTGGTATAATATTACGGCACTGTATAGATTTAAATCAGACAATTTGATTTCATTCAGAGAAAGAGCATTCACTTCATAATTCTGATTTGTTTGAATCGATTCTTTAATGGCGCCAATATCTGGATGTGTGGTTTGATAAGCCAGGAGTATTTTTTCACGACCATCAATAACCTCAACAAAAATATCCTTGCGGTTGTTAGCATTCGAAAATTCAGCAGCAATAGGACTTAAATTAGCTACAATGTGCATGGTGCCTGGCTTGTCAGCAAGAAGATCAATGTTTATTGTTTTGAAAAAATCTTTTTGATTGATATTAATTGTGGAATTATAAAGTATTTTTCCTTCACATGTCAAACTTAAGTTTGATGAGCTATTGATACAATCATTTGCTGAAATTGAAATTTCGATTGGAAATTGATTGTTCAAATATGCAATGGCATTGTGGTTTGCTTCTTTGATTAATAAATCCTTTTTTAATATGGTATCTCCCATACCAATGGTGTATAGAATTGTATTTTTATTAAGAGATTTATAAATTGGATTATTACCCCGGTTATAGATTCCATCTGAGGCTAGTATAACAGCACCAATATTTTCCCTAGCATAAGTGTTGTTGACATAATCAAAGAGCTGACTTATGTTGGTTTTCTTTTGATTAAATCTTGTAGAATCTGAGATTTTTATTTTGCTCCCCAAACTCAAGTACTCAACTTCATATTCATCGCCTAATAGTTCTTTCGCTTGAGTCCACTTATTCAAAAAATCACTTTTGTAAAAATTCGCATATTTATTGGCTATTATTGATTCTGACTGATCAAGCACCATTAATATCTTTGGTTTTTGAACTTCATTTAACCATTGTACAAGCACAGGACCTAGTAAGAAAAAACACAAAAGGCTAACACTCAAAAAACGAAGAGCCGCCATGACTTTGTATGGCATTTCTTTGAATTGAGGTTTATAAAGCAAATAGGCATATCCAAACCCTGCCAATAGACAAATGGGAATAAACCACCAAGGGCTGGATAATAGTAGCTGCATGTTTTGCAAATGTAATTTATAAAGTTTAAATGAAGAAACTCAATGGGGTCATTTTTAAAGTCATATTTTCTTTTTATAAATTAGTGCATAGAGTAAAACAAATTATAGTTTTATTTGCTTTAAAATTATGCGCACTTGTATTGTAATAGGTTCTGGAATAGCTGGGATAGCTAGCTCAATTAGGTTGAGTAAAATGGGTTACGATGTTACTGTATATGAAGCCAATAGCTATCCAGGTGGCAAATTGAGCGAGTTTAAGCAAGGGGCTTACCGTTTTGATGCAGGCCCTTCTTTATTCACCATGCCTATGTTTGTAGATGAATTGTTTGAGTTGTGCGGTGAAAATCCACACGATTATTTTAATTACATCAAACTTGATGAAGGTTGTCATTACTTTTATGAAGATGGAACACGTTTTATCTGCCCTACAAACACCAATGATTTTGCAGAACTATTGAACTCGCAATTAGGGGAAGATAAAAAGACGGTTTTAAGATTTTTGAAAAACAGTGCCAAAATGTATGACATAACAAAGCCTGTTTTTTTAGAGAATTCTTTGCATAAACTGGGTACTTATCTAAACAGAAATGGGATTAAGGGTATACTGAATTTATGGCGTTTAAGAATGTTCAAGACCATGAACCAAGTTAATTCTAAAACGTTTAATAATTCGAAAACAATTCAGTTTTTTAACCGCTTTGCAACGTATAATGGCAGCAACCCATTTAAGGCACCGTCTACTTTGAATATTATTCCACATTTAGAATTTGGTTATGGAACTTTTTTTCCAAAAAAAGGAATGGTGGATATTACCAATAGTTTGGTGTCTTTGGCGGAACGTCAAGGTGTGAAATTTATATACAATCAAAAAGTTGAAGAGATATTGTTAAAGAAAAATAAAGTATCTGGAGTTAAGATTAATGGAATTGAAATATCCACAGATGTGCTTATTAGCAATATGGACATTAGCCCAACTTATAAATATTTATTGCCCAAAGTAGAGACACCAATAAGGGTTAAAAATTTAGAATCGAGCAGCAGTGCGCTGATTTTTTATTGGGGTATTTCTAGAGAATTTCCTGAATTGGACTTGCACAACATTTTCTTTACCGAAAACTATGAATTGGAATTTTCTAAAATATTTCAAGATAAAACCGTTGGAGATGATCCGACAATTTATGTTAATATTAGCTCGAAATATAAGATAGACGATGCGCCTGAGGGATGCGAAAATTGGTTTGTAATGGTAAATGTACCAGCAAACGAAGGCCAAGACTGGGATGATATTATTGCCGAAACTCGAAAAAACACCATTTCAAAACTATCACGCTTATTAAAGGTTGATTTGAATGCTTTTATTGCAAATGAATCGATATTAGATCCACGCAGTATAGAAAGTAAGACATCGTCATATAGAGGTGCTTTATATGGCAGCAGCAGCAACCACATGATGTCGGCTTTTTTTAGACATGCCAATTTTAGTAGCTCAATAGATGGGCTGTATTTTTGCGGAGGCAGTGTTCATCCTGGTGGCGGTATACCTTTGTGTTTGCTGAGTGCAAAGATTGTTTCAGGATTGATAAAAAATTAAAAACCATCTTATTACACTTGAATCAACAATTATTTCAAGAGTTTTTATCGTTTCACACCGAATTTTATCGAAGTAATGCAAGTCGTGTGACTTATTGGTCTAAATTTGACCCATATTCTTGAACTGTATGATTCGTAAATTTATATTACCCAGCTTTTTGATTGTTTGTTCTCAGATTTTTGGACAAGTCAATACATTTAGTTTAAAGCAATGCATAGAGTATGCTTGGATGAATAACTTGGATGTGCGTCAATACATTTTAAACAGTGAATCTTCTAACATCGACCTGAAGCAAAGTAAGTCAAGTATTTTACCAAGTTTATCTGCAAGTGCAGGACAAAATTATCAATTTGGTAGAAGCATAGATAGATTTACCAATCAATTTAGCAATCAAACCATACGCTCAAACAATTTCAGTTTGAATGCCAGTTTGCTTCTATTTGGAGGATTTCAAACACAAAACAATATAAAGCGAGCAAGTGCGACTCAAAAGGCAGCCCAAGAAAATATTTATACCATTAAAAATCAAATTGCATTAAGTGTTGCCAATGGTTTTTTGCAGGCTATTCAATCTGAGGAAAATATCAAGAATTTGAATTTTCAGGTTGAAACAAGCAAACAGCGGGTCATTAAAGCTCAGAAGATGGTTGATGCAGGGACTGCAGATTTAAGTAATCTTTTAACTCTAAAGGCACAATTGGCAAATGAACAATACAATGTTGTTACAGCTATAAATGCTAAGAATGCATCGTTGTTGAATTTAAAAACATTGCTGCAAATGGGCAATGATCAAGAATTAAATTTGAGTATGCCAGTTGTCTCAATGGACATTATTTCTAATTCATTTTCAGTAAATGAATTGTATCAAATTGCATTAGAAAATATGCCACAAATTAAGTCTGCAATACTACAAAATGAGGCGGCCAAATACCAAACCCGCACCGCACAAGGGAGCATGTTTCCAACAATATCTTTGTTTGGCTCTTTGAGTACAGTGTATTCTCAGAGTGCTCAGATTTACAGCAATCCAACAATTGTCGGAAGTCAAATAATCGGTTACACCCAAACCAATAACGAAGCGGTTGTTCAGCCAACATTTTCTTATCAAATAAGCACAAAAGCTTTCAGCAAACAGATTAGTGATAACTTAGGACAAGGTGCGGGCATTAGTTTGAGTTGGAATATTTTCAATGCTTTTCAAGTTCAAAATCAGATTCAGAAATCAAAAATTAATGAAGCTTTGAGCGATTTAAATTTGTTGAAAGTTAAAAATACTTTACTGAATGAAATTAATTCAGCAATGAACAGTTACAATGCTGCGAAAGCAAAGTATGATGCAGCAATAAACAATGTAGAAGCACAAAAGATGAGTTTTGATTACATTCAAAAGCGATTCGATGCTGGTGTAACAAATTCATACGATTTTATTCAATCAAAAAATAATTTATTGCAATCACAATCCAATGAAATTCAATCCAGATATGAACTGGTTTTTCGTGGTTTAATTTTAGAATTTTACAAAGGCAACCCAATCAATTTATAAGCGCTTAAATGTCAACAAAAAAAATCATCATCATCCTGTCTTCAGTCGCAGTTTTATTAATTCTTGTGGCGGTTTTTACAAAAAAAGACAACAAGGGAATTAAAGTAGCTACAGAGAAAGCAGAGTTGCGAAGTATAACCGAAGAGGTAACTGCCAGCGGTACAATTTATCCAGAAAATGAAGTAAAGATAAGTCCAGATGTATCGGGTGAAATTATTGATTTGTATGTGAGAGAAGGCGATACTGTAAAACGCGGGCAGTTGTTGGTGAGAATCAACCCTGATATTTATCAAACCCAATTGGAGCAAGCAAAAGCAGGTTTAAACAACGCAAAAGCATCGTCTGCCAATATTCAAGCTCAATTAACACGAACCAAAGCAAATGTAGAATTGCAAAGAAAGAACTTCGAAATGCAAAAGAAGTTGTTTAACGAAAAAGTAATCAGTCAACAAGAGTACAATACAGCAGAGGCTCAATATGAAATGTCAAGGGCAGAACTTCAAGCTGCTGAAAAGCAGACCTTAGCTTCACAATACAATACTGAATCTGTAGAGGCAAGTGTTAATCAGGCAGGAAAGACTTACAACCGCACAAGTGTTGTAGCGCCAACTGATGGAGTTATTACTGGCTTGGTGTCTAAGAAAGGAGAGCGTGTTGTTGGAACGGCTCAAATGGCGGGTACCGAAATGATGCGCATCTCAGATTTGAGTCGAATGGAAGTTAGAGTTGATGTGAATGAGAATGACATCGTGCGCATTGATGTTGGAGATTCTGCAGGAATAGAAGTAGATGCATACTTAGGTAAAACGTTTAGAGGTATTGTAACCCAGGTTGCCAATAGCGCCAAAAGCTCAACGGCAATGAGTACTGATCAAGTGACCAAATATGAGGTGAAGATTTTAATTTTACGTTCATCATATGAAGCGATGATGAATGAGAACAATGGTAAAATGCCATTTAGACCAGGCATGAGCTCAACAGTGCATGTATACACGAAGCAAGAGGTAAGTATTTTGGCTGTGCCGGTTTCATCCATTACGATGAAAGAAAAGAAAGACAAACCAGAAGAAAAAGAAGAAGTGGTTTTTATTGTCGAAAATGGTAAAGCAGTTCAGAAGGCAATTAAAACTGGTATTCAAGACACCAAGTATATCAAAATAATCGAAGGAATTAAGCCTGGTGTGATGGTAATTACAGCGCCATACGAAGCAATTAATTTAAAAATTAAAGATGGAATTGCGGTGAAAGTAGTTGATAAAGAAATACTCTATGAAGAGAAAAACTAGTAGCCTTCAAGACCAATTTATTTTTTATATACTACCTTTAATTTAATTGCGTTATTTTGTAGTAGCCTATGAAAAATATACTATTACTAAGTTTCTTCATTTCCTTATTTACGGTTGATGCTCAGGTATCCAATAAATTGGATGCTAACGATGACATTAACTGTGAGAATAAGGAGTACAATACAAGAGAATTGCTTCAGTTTGCATACAATTCACATTGTAAGGCTGAAGCTTATCCGTTTTTAAGTGATGATGGCAGAGATTTGTATTTTACTGCAGACCATTCATACCATTGGTTGTTTTATACCAATAAAGACAGTTTAAGCCAAGTATGGTCAGTGCCTGTTCCGATTCAAGTTGCAAATTACACAGGCTCAATTTTGTCGTCATTTTTTAGTCGAGATTTAACGGAATTGTATTTTACCAACAACAGCTCTGAAGTTTTTCATTGTAAAAGGATAAACGGCTCTAGCACTCAATTCTCTCAACCTGTTCAATTGAAATTTTATAATCCTAGTATTCCCAATGATGATAATGCATTTTCTCCATTTTCCTCTCTTAGTTTTATAGATGATTTTAATAAGCTTTATGCAGTAGTTTCTGATCCAGTAAGCGGAATGGGTAAATTTGTATACTATATTAAAACTGCAGAGAATTCTTATACCTATCAATCTGTTCTGTCAACTTTTAGTGAAGAAATGGGGTTTTTGTCTTCTGATGGATTGAGGTATTATTTTACTTGTGATGATGTGAAGAATGTTTTGTTTTGTATGAGACGTTCAAGTATTAAAGAGGACTTTGGGCCAGATGTTTATAGTGTTAAAAAATTTGAAGCGCATTTAAAAATAACCCAGTGCAGAATGGCTGAAAAGGCCAATCAATTGGTATTGGTTTTAAATGATGAACAATGGGATAAAAATGATATTTATTTTTACAATTTAGGTAAAATGGATACCCTTAAAAAGTTTGATTTAAATTATTTAGTTATTAAGGATAACAGCGATCAAAAACAGAATCCTACACCTCTGTTTGTAATGAATCCGAAGCCTGATAAGAAGAGTCTGAAAACTGTTGAGTTGCTCAATCAAGCTGGAGCGGATATGTGCAAAATCGAAATAGGTGTGCCTTTTCCTAACCCAGCAAAAAATCAATTTTCATTGTACTACAATGTGAGCGGTGATAATTTGAATTTACCTATGCCAATACTCCATATTACGGACATGAGTGGTAAGGTATTATACAGTCAGAAATTAGAAAGTGTAAGTGGGCAAGTTTTAGTTATACCTGAACATTTAAATCCTGGTTCATATTATGTAAAAATTGAGTACCATGGTGTTTTTTCCAATAGCCTCAAGATTACATTAAGCTTTAGCTAAACTAGTTTTTAAGCAATAAATTGAATAAATTAATATTGCTTAAATTGGGACTTAACTTTTTTAGTTTGATGTAAATAAGCGAATTGTTGCTCAAATTTGAGGCTGAAATATCGCTTTTATTGGCGTAATATAAATTTCCTGAATAATCTGTAGCTACGATGCAAGAAACGTTGCTAGGATCAAAGGAGATGTTCCCAACTTGTAATTTAAACACTGAATTGTAACGGCTGTCAATTAAAAATAGATTTTTAACATCTATAGGTAAACCAGTTTCATCGGTGTATTGGGCAATAATGTTAGTTGAAAATATAGGGGATTTATCAAATAGAAATCCAAAGGTGCCAAGCTGGTGGATTTTAATTTCTGATATTTTATTGTCCTTTTGAAGCTCTTTTATTCTCTCGTTGCTGAAGGCTTTGAATTCTGCAAATCTTGCTTTATTTAAGGCATTAAATTCCAATTCTCTTTTGGCGCGAATATGTAAATAATTTTTATAAGCTTTTGCGAATTTGCTGATTTGCTTTTTAAGAATTTTTTTATTGTCGGTATCTGTTATAAATGCTTGCAGACGTTTAAATCCATCAATTGTTTTAATGTTGATTTCACAGTATTCTTTGCCCTTGGTGTAATGGATCTGAACATCAAAATATTTGGTGTTTTTAATATAAGTTTCGTTAAACTCCTTCTTGTTATCAGCATTAACAATGGTATTAAAATTAATGGCTTTGAATGCTTTTAATTCAGCAAATATTTCCTGCTCGGTTTTATCTAATACTTTAAAGTATTGACGCTCTTTATTTCTAACTTTTGGAATTACTTTTTGGATTTTAATATAGGACTTTCCCTTTTTGATTTTGAGGCCTTTAAGATTACCATTGCTGTTAAAGTCTTTGTTCCAAGTTCTATCTAAATCGGTATAGAATGTTTGGCTTTTAAAAACCAATTGGCTGTTGTTTTCTTTATCACTTAAAACAATATTGTGTTTACCGAAAAAGCGTTGTTTAAATGAACTGGTATCAAACTGGTAATAGGAATTACATTGGTTTCCATTTTCGATTTTGTAAAAATCAATGGCGGTGAAGTTTGCTGCAAATATTTGGTTGTAAAAATTGAGGTCCTGCCAAGTATTTGATTCATAGTCGAAAAAATAAGTTAGTGCACTGTCACTGTTTACAGGGAGATTCGCTTTAATTTGAAATCCGTCTTTCAATTTGGCAGCGCTTTTTTCGCAAGTTGCTTGAATGTTGAATAAAAATTGGTTGCAAAATTGACGGTCTCCATTTTTAAAATTTAAGCCGGCAAATAGGATGTCACTTGGACTGTTAATTTGAATTAATTTTAAATAAATAGGGACAGTAATATCCTCTCCTTTTTCATTGACAAAACTATTAGCGGCTATACTTAGTTTTAGGCCAGAGTTAGAAAAGAGTATGCTGTTGGTGGAAGGATTAATGGTAAAGTATTCTGTGTTTGGTGAAATTTTAGGATAAGGTTTGCTGAATTCAGGGCTGTTCCCAAAATCGGGAACAAATTCTTTAGTAAATGGGATATTTCCTGTTTCTTGTTTGTCGTTTTCATTTTCATAAAATTGCTGAGGAACGATTTCACCTTTGTATAAATTTTGCAGATATTCAATTTCAAAATCAATGAGCTTTCCATTGTTAGAAAAATATGAAATTGAAATTGCATTGATGTTGTCGGAATTGATGTTAAAAAGAATGCTTAGTTTTTCTTCTGATAAATCCTCTATCCCTTTGTTCGTAAACACTGAAAGGTTATCATATAAATTTAGTCGACTGAGGGTTTTAAATCGAATGATATTTGCTGGTAAATCTGTAATCCTATCAATGCTTAATCCTAATGTTTGCATATAGGTTTGTTTTTGAATAAAACCTGGAATTTGCGCCAAATCTTTTGGCAGAAAATCACCAATAATATGCAGTTCTTTTAATATTGGGAGATTCTCTAAGGCACTTAAATTTTCAGGCTTGCCAAGAATATAAATATACAGTGTTTCAAGGTTTTTAATCTTGCTGATAAATTTTAAGGCATCAAGTTTATCTTCATTAATACTAATGTGAAGGATTTCAATTCCTGAGCAAGAATCAAAAGTATTGGTATTGAAGTCACCGTGGTAATCAATTAAATTGAGTTCCTTTACAATTTCTCCAACACCTGTTTTGGTAATTATCTCATTTAATCGATCGGTTTGGTTAATTTTTAGAGCTTCAATGAAATTATAATCACTAGGACTTTGAATAAATTGATCTATTGCCTTCGGCGTGTTTAGTTCAAGGTGGTCGAAGCGGTATGTTTTAACGTCTTTTAAATTAAAGTAGTCATTGCTTTGCGCAAAGGACAAGATGCTTTTGCAAATTAGAAATAATACAACACTTAGTTTTTTAATCATTCTATACCTTTATATTCAATGTTTATTTGATAGTTGAGTGCCAAATGGTTTTTAAATTCACCCGCTTTATGCAAAGGTATTTTAATTTCAGCAGAAAAACATGATTCTTCAGCTAGAACGGTTAATGAGGCTTGGAATTGTTTACACGATTTAAATACTTCATTCTCGATTCCAAATGGGCAGGAAACTATATATTTCTCTAGTATTGGATATTCTGTAATTTTAGCAAGCGCAAGACATTCTTCAGCTGCGGTTCCATATGCCTCTATGAGACCTGGAACTCCGAGCATGGCTCCACCAAAATATCGCACAACAATGACCAATGTATTGCATAAATCAAGTCTTTGAATTTGCCTCAAAATTGGCTTCCCTGCTGTGTTAGAAGGCTCACCATCATCGTTGGTTCTAAAGTTTTGTTTGTCGTATCCAAGTATCCAAGCAAAGCAATGGTGGGTTGCATCGGGGTATTTATCTTTTATCTCATTCAAATGATACTTTATTTCTGCCTCAGTTTTTATTGGCCAAGCGTATGCAAAAAATTTACTTCCCTTTGCTTTGTGTAAGCATTCGCAAGAAGAATCAATCATTTTATAGGTGCTTGAAAACAACATTAAGCAAATAGAATTAAATAAATGGATATTATCGAAATGACTATTCCTAACATTTTATATAGGTTGATTTTTTCGGAAAAAAACACCCATGCCAAAAAGAACGATAATAACATGACCAAAGAATTGTTTACCAAATAAAATTGACCAGAACTTAATAAACCTGAACCTAGAGCCAGCATCATAAAATGGACTGAAAAATAATTTGGAATCCCTAGGATTATCCCATGTGAAAGACTTTTGTATTCTCTGCTAAGATTTGTTTTGGTGACCATTGAAAATACAATAGAGCTTGCCAAAGCCATTGAGAATATAAGGATAATAACACTAGAGGGTGATGAGCCATTTAAATTCTTTTGTAAGATGTTAAGAGATGTGTCTATAATACCTGACCCAACAAATATAATTAAAGGGATAAGTAAGGCTTTTAATGACCATTTTTCGCCTTTGTTATAGGTCATTAATACAACAGCTGGAATAGATAAAAATAAGGCGATTATTCTCAATATTCCAAAAGTTTCATGTAGCACAATTGCTCCAAAAGTAACAGGAATCATTAAAGATAGTTTGGACGCTGCACTGCTAATGCCAACGCCTATTTTTGCAGAGGAATAGGCCATGGCATAAAATATTGCAAAAAATAGAATGCCTAGCACTAAACTAGATAAAATAATATTGGTGTTTAGCTGTTCGAAATTAACACCCCTGTTCATTATTATACCAGTAATTATACAGGCAATATAGTTCCCTGCAATGGCAGGAAGTGTAGCGATTTTCTTAAGGTCAAACCATTTAAAAAACAAGAATAGACTTGCGGATAAAGCAACAGAAAGTATCAGGTAAATCATTCGTAAATATTTAAATAATCATCTAATAAGTCTTCAGAACTGGAGGAAACAAAGTCGATTTTGGGTGCTGCTATTCCGTCTTTTAAAAATATTTTTTTTGATTTCAAAATTCTGATTTCATCGTACAAGTTTGAATCGATAAAGCTGTTTAATAATTGTGAACCACCTTCAATAACCACACTGGATATTTTACACTGGTATAGTGCTTCTATAATCGTTTCAATCTTTCGATCTGGTATTTTAATAAATTCAATTCCATTGCAGGCTTCATTTTTAACACCATTGAGTATGATGCTCCTTTGGCTTTGGTCGTAGAATTTTAAATGTTTGTTTTCGGATTTTAGTTCAAAATCTAAAGCAATTCTGATAGGGTTTTTCCCTTTCCAAAACCTAGTGTTCAATTGTGGGTTATCTTGAAGCAAGGTGTTTGTTCCAAGCAAAAAAGCATCCTCTTCGCTTCTCCATTTATGCAGTCGTTTTTGTGCTGCAAGTCCACTAATTTGTTTGGTGTCTTTTGACCCTATAAATCCATCAGCAGATTCGGCCCATTTCAGAATAATATAGGGTCTTTTTTTATTGATAAAAGTAAAGAAACGTTTGTTGAGTTTTTTACATTCATTCTCAAGTACAGAATATTTTACTTCAATTCCAGCTTGTTTTAATTTTTCCATTCCTTGTCCAGCAACAAGCGGATTTGGATCTGAACTGCCAATGACTACTTTTTTAATGCCAACCTTAATTAATAAGTCAGCACATGGAGGTGTTTTGCCAAAATGTGAACAAGGTTCAAGTGAAACGTATGCGGTTGAACCGTGCAATAAACTAGGGTCTTTGACCTCATTTATGGCATTAACTTCTGCGTGAGGTCCACCATACTCTTTATGATAACCTGAACCAATAATTTCTCCATTCTGCACGATGAGGCAACCTACCATTGGATTTGGGGAGACATGTCCAAATCCCTTTTCAGCCAAGGCAAGGCATTTAGAAATATATTTTTCGTCTTGATTTGTTATTCTGCGAAATTACTCAAAACTTTGCATACATGATAACATTGAGGGAAGCCTATCAAAATTCAAAAGAAACACTCTCTCGTGTTTATGATCAATCTGAAGCAACAGCAGTGTTAAAATTGCTATTTGAGTATCAATTTTCTAAAACAAGTAAAGATGTTTTAATAAATGGCGATGAACACTTTGAGCAGCTGGAAGAGCTGCAAGCCATATTAAACCGTTTGACACAGCATGAACCAATACAGCATATTTTGGGATATGAATTCTTTTCAGGTTTGAAAATAGCAGTTAGTTCTGATGTATTAATTCCAAGACCTGAAACTGAGGAGTTGTTAAATTGGGTGGTTGAGGAGGAAAACGGTAGCATTAGCGTTATTGCTGATTTTTGCACTGGCAGTGGTTGTTTGGCTTTGGCTTTAAGAAAGCATTTTCCAAATTCAAAAGTAATTGCTACGGATATTTCTGAAAAGGCTCTAGAATTGGCTAAGAAGAGTGAGCTTATTAATTTTAATTCAACTAGTATCGAATGGGCTTTACATGATTTGTTAAAGCAAGACTATATATTAGAGTACCCTGATGTGATTGTTTGTAACCCACCATACATTAAAATTGAAGAAAAGGATATAATGCATGCCAATGTTTTAGATTTTGAACCACATTTAGCATTGTTTGTTTACGATTCTGACGCTTTGTTGTTTTATAAAATTGTTATTGAATTGTTTCTTGAGAAAGATATGCCAAATATTTATTTTGAGTTAAATCCTTTGACTGCAGAAGAATTAGGTTCATGGTGCTTGGATAAAGGCTTGAATTGTCAATTTAGAGTCGATTTAAGTGGCAAAAAACGTTTTGCAAGGATTAGTAAATAAAAGTTTAATTTTGCGGCCTCATGCGTTTATTTAAGTTAAATAGGAACAAGTCTGAAGCACCAATGATAGCAGCTTTTTCAATCTTTAGTATTGTTGTAAGTTTGGTGACTTTTCCTACAATAATATGGTATAGCTTTTTGGTTTTTCCAATTATGTCAATTATTTATTTGTTGTTCAGAAAGTTTAGATTGGGTTTCTTTAAGCAAGAATGCTTTTTGATTTTGGATGAAGTGGGGGTAAGATATTCTTTTACCGTTATTCAAAGACCTAGAATTCTAAAATGGGAGCAAGTCGATAAAGTAAATTATCAATTGTATGAAATCAACTTTAAGTTAAAAGAAACGGGTGAGATCATTAGTATGCAAACTTCATATCTGGAGAATGAAGCCGAGATTCCAGAGTTAAAAGCTTACATTGAATCGCAGTGCGAAATGATGTAAACTAAGGTAAGATTGTGATTTCAGTATTGCATTCTGTATGGCTAAAAATTTCTTCAATTTCTTGATTGTTTAACGCAATACATCCGCGGGTCCAATTGTCTTTCCAATGGTTTTTGGGGTCTTGCTCTGCCCACCACAATCCATGTATAAAAATATCTCCACCTGGACTAACATTTAATGCTTTAGCATTTTGCTTGTCTTGCTCATTTGGGTATGATATTTTCAATGATTTATACCCTCTGCTATTAGGGTTTTTATACGAAATATGATAAGTCCCTTCAGGTGTTCTGTTGTCGCCTTCTTTTATTTTATGTCCAATAGGATTGGCTCCCAAAGAAATTCTAAATACTTTAAAGGTATCTGCAAAATATGCATATAGTTTTTGAGCAGATTTCTTAACCTTAATTCTGACAACAGTAGAAGTAATTGAAATTACTCTGTCTTCTTCAGCAAGTTCAATTTTCTTTTTAACTGCTATAGGTGTGCTTGGTTTAGGGCCTGCAGTTATAGAATTGTTTACTTTTGCTTTTTTAGCGAAACGGTAAACGGTGTCTTTATATACTTTTGGTTTAGGACCAGTTGAACCCTTAAACGAATAAGTGAGCAATCCAAGAAGGGCAAGACTCAATATAACTTTAAAGAAGTTCATATTTTTCAAACGCAGATACATGCAATAATATTGTAATGAATTATTTTTTCTTCAGAAGCAATTTTTTCATAAAAACTTTTTCTGCTGTATGTAAAAAATTAACCATGTCCATCCAACTGTCTTTAGGAAGGTAATGCGCTTTATATGTTTTTTCGATTTTGAAAACTATTTTACCGTCTTCAATAACTGCGGTTGAAATAAAGATGCCTGCAGCATTTTCAAATTGGATGTTAAAATCGCTCAAATTAATACATTCAAATCCATCAGGTATTTCAATGCTATTGTTCCAATGGATTTCTTTTATATTGCTGCTGTAAACATCAGAAATACGCTCTTGAACTTTGTAGTCTGACAGTTGGTATTGTTCGGTCATTAATTTGCCCAAATTCAGCGCAATAATTGATTCATTATTTCCCTTTTCAATTAGTCCTTTGCTTTTAAATACTACTTTAAACCCATAGTCTTTTGATTCATCATCTGGGTAAGTTCCATCTTCAAATATGCGCAAGCTATCAATGCTAATGTCGGTAAATTGGTATTCATTGTAAAGAAAGGCAAGCATTCTTTCTTTGTAATAGTCTTTAAAATAAAGTTTATATGATGAGTCAATTCTTGAAGCTTCTTCGAACCATTCTTCATTCGAACTAAATTCTTTGAAGTTGTAGAGGTCGTTGTAATTAACCAAACCAAAAAAACTATAAGGTGTTCTTAATCTTTCGTTATCAAATTGATTTTTTATGTAATCACTAATGGCATCTTTTTGAGCACCTTTCATTGAGTATGTATTTAAAAAAGCATACTCATAATCTTTGTCCTCAGAAATAATTATTTCTGAATTTTGAACATACAAATTTTCAGCTGCATCCACCATAGGATACTTTATTTTTTCTAAAGGTTTTGTAATGTCCTTTGGGTCAAATACAATTAAATCGGTTCCAGAAAAGGAGCCAAATCTTTGGTAAATATTGCTTTCTTTGGTGTATGAATTGACGTATAAATCTTTATCCTTTTTTGGAATATATAAACCCCAAGTAATTTCATATGGAGAGATGATTTCAGACCATGTGCCATCGTATCGGTTTAAAGAAGCCATCATTTTATATTTGATGCCTAGTTTGTCGCAGAATCTTGCCATTACCACCGTATAAGCCATGTCGCCGTATGGCATTTGGTTTAACTCGTCTTCATTTACAAGATATTCATGAAGTTTATTTAGTTTGCTAAATTTATCTTTATCATTTTTTGTGAATGTTTTTAAGAAAGATGAGAAAAATTTATTTAAACTTACTTCAGTGTACGCTTCACTAGATTTTTGTGTGTTTAGATAATATAGAAATTTAGGTATATAGTTTTTGTTTTGATAAAATTTTCGTCCCAAACCTACGATATCATCCTCAGAAACATTAGGATCTTCAAATTGGTAACTGAAATTTGGCTTTTTTGAATTATCTGTTTGAATCAGTGCATATTTTACAACTGGATGGTGTAAGTAATTAAAACTAAAGTCTTCGCTTTTGAATGCTTTTACTAAATTGTAATTGCATTCGTAAGTGGTTTTCCCTGAGTTGGTTTTTTCAGTGAATTTATAAGCACAGTTAAAAGACTTTTGTATTAACTTTAACTCGCTGGGAACACTAATAAATGTGACACTATTTGCAATTGGGTAACTTTCTTCTACAAATTTATTTTTGAAGAGCAGGTATTTATTCCGGTTGTGGTTTATAATCTCAATTATAGAGTGGTCGTATTTTCCATTATTAATTGATATTTTTCTAAAGTCTTTTGATTTGGTGGTAAATGTAAATTCATATTTATAATCAATAATATCTCCAATTTCTAGACCTTCAAGCGGAATTTCTTCTTTTTTCTTTTCATCGTCTTCATCTTGATTTTCCGGCTTATCGTATCCGTCATCTGGATAGTTTTTGTCGAAATATTCGTAAATAATATTGACTTTACCGTTGGGTTTTATTTGTTTTAATTCGTAGCGCTTTAGATCATTATTTTTAACTAAAGTGCTAAAATTATTGATAGCAGAAATGTCTTTTAACAAATATTGTGCTCTGAAAACAACATTGACCTTATAATCGTCAATGCCATAATTGGTATAGGTGCTCTCGTCCATCATTCTGACAATGACAACCGATTCTTGTTTGAAAGTATCGTTATACGCCTGAGTGAAATATGTTTTTTCATATTGAGACTGCCCAAGCAAGAATATACTGATAAATAAAAATGGGAATAAAAGTATTTTTTTCATTTTGATTTCGAGTTTTAGTTATTGAATTTCAATATAAGTATTGTAGAAAGAAGAGAGCTTTTTGCAATCATCCATAAATTTTTTTAACATTGAACTAGGCAAGTAATCCTTTTTGTTGAGGATGGTTTTGTTGTATATGATTGTATTTCCAACGACCTTCATTTCCAATTTGAATGCATAATATTCATTGTCAATATTTAAAGCTGTTGGCAATGAAAGTACTTTTTGGTCTTTGTTTAAATTGATTGTTACAATTCGTTTAACATAATTTTTATGACCAAGATCTAAGTCCACGCTTCTAGTTGAATCAAACCATACACCATCAAAATCTCTTTCCCATTCAATATTTACATACAATCGGTCATTGCCTTTGATGATTTGATTTTGTATGTTTAAGTCATAAGAAATTTCAGGAACAATGTCTCTGTTTCCCAAATCACTAGAAACAATATTGCTTATTTTGAAATTGATGTTATTGTCTTTTAAATAATTGTATAAAACTTCAGTTTTGCTTTCGGTTTCTAAATAGTTAAAACCCCGAATGAGGTCTAGTTTGCTTTCGCCATTAAACGTCTTTTTAACGTGGCTGTTCAACAACAGTCCATTTATAGTTATAGTTTCATTGCTGTAAGCCTCATTGTGCTCATAGCCCCATTCTGGTATGGTTTCAATGCTGTAATTCTCCCCGTTCTCAACTATGCATTTGCGGCCCTGAATTCTGTTGGCATAGTCATACATTGCTATATAGTTTTCGGTACCATCTAAAAATACAAATTTACCATTGAGTTTAACCGCGCAAATTGCATGGTTGTCGACAGGCATACCCGGTTGATCATAGCTAAAGTTTTGGTGTTTGGTTCCTATCCATACCATTCTTGCATCATAGCCTAGAACCTTTAACATATTTTTGGTCAAATTGGCCATGCCTTTGCAATCGCCGTATCTTTTTCTAAATACATCTGCGCATTCATCTGGTCTAAAACCTGCAATTCCATCTTCGAAAGCGATGTAGCGAATATTGTCTTGAATCCAATAAAAAACTGTTTTGATTTTGTCTTCGTCTGTTTTTTTGTCTTTAACCAAATTCTTGGTGAATTGTGCAAATACAGAAGTGTCATTGGTTAAATTAGAAGATACCAATCTGTACCATCTGTATAAATCGTCGGTATTGTTGAGTATTTGGTGGGTTCTTCCATTTTTAGATGCTGACTTAAACTGGAAGTATAGCATAGGGTAGTTATACGAAGGACCACGATCAGATTCATAATTTTGGAAACCTTTTAGGCGTTTAAAAGTGTAAACTAAGTACTTTATTTTTTCCTTATTAGCACCACTTTTGGGGTATTCTAAAACAGTATCTTTTGTGTAAATAAGACCTTCAAAGTTCTTTTCTATAATGTCAAATTTTAAATAATCATGTAGAGCAATTTTTATAATTTTCTTTTGAGTGAAATGGTCATCAGCCACATACATTACACTATTAAATTTAGCGTCTCTACATTCTTCTGTGTATTCGTAACTTACCTCAGTACCTCTAATTGGCAAATTTAAATCATAGATTTTGTAACGGCTATCGGTTTTGAAGTACATATAACCATCGTTGCTTTCATCACGTTTTTTAAGGTTGGCAGAATTGTTGTCAATTTTAGCATAAAATTTACTTACAGAAACCATAGAATTGTAATGTAAAACAATAGGTTCTTCAACAAAATCACGAATGGTTTTGTATTCATACTCGTAAGTTGAAGTCATAAAAACCTGACCATCTGGTATTGGGTGTTCGGTTAATTCAGGTTTACTTTTATTTGTGGATTTTTTGGCTTTCTCTATTCTTGCCAAGCTGTCTGCTTTTTTATTTACAGAGATGTATTGCTTATAGTATAACGATGAATCATATTTGTCATTAAAAGCAAAATCTACAGTTACTTTAATTCGGTCGTTGATTATGCTTTCTTCTGGAAATTCTTCTGCCAAATCACCAGCTTCTGAGATATTGTTTGGGCCAACATTTACCTCTTCTTCTCCTTGGAAAACAGCTTTTGTTTCGTATGCACTAGGAATGTGTATTCTTGGACCGGAGCATGCTAAAAGAAATAGCAATAAGAAATAAAGAGAATGTTTAATGTTTTTGGCTTTCATAGTGGTGTAGAGCGTTTTTTTCTTTTCAATAATAACAAAAATATAAAGGTTAAAAAACCATTAATAAAAATAATTTCGTTGCCAAATTGGTATCCGCCAAACCAGGCTTTTCCATTTTGTTGAAGGAAATAACTGATAACTGGAGATATTAGACATACCAAGGGGATTAGCCGGTCGTTATATGTGTGCTTGGTGAATAATCCTGCAGCAAATAAGCCAATTAAAGGTCCATAGGTTAAGGACGCCATGCTTAAAATAACATCAATGCTAGCCTTTGAACTAAATGCATATTTGATGAAAACAATGACTAAAAGCAGCACAAATGCAAAGCCAATATGCACCCAATGTCTAATTTTAGTTTGTTGATTTTCTCCATATTTTGCATTCATTCCAAAGCCTAAAAAGTCTATACAAAAAGAAGTGGTTAGTGTTGCTAATACTGAATCAGCACTGCTGAATGTGGCCGCTGTTAAACCAATTATAAATGCTAAAGCTGTAAAAGTTCCAAAGTATCCAAGTGCAAGTGTTGGAAAAACATTGTCACTTACTTCCGGAATTTGGATTCCTTTTGCAAGTGCAAAATGGTACAGTAAAACGCCCAATGAAAGGAAAAGTATATTTACTATGACCATTACAAGACTAAACCAAAACATGTTTTTTCTGGCCTCACCTAGCGATTTTAAGCTTAAGTTTTTTTGCATCATGTTTTGATCAAGGCCAGTCATTGCGACAGTAAACAAAGCACCACCTAAAATGTGTTTTGCCCAAAAATTGCCTTTTAGATAATCTGTTTCTATAACTTTATTTAAACTGCTGTGTCTAATGGTTTCAAATAAATCTGAGAAATTATAATTTAACTGAGTAGCAATTGCTACAATTGATAAAACAACGCCAAGAATTAGAAATAGAGATTGAAATGCATCCGTATAAACCAATGTTTTAATGCCTCCCTTGTAGGTATAAAGCAACATTAAACCGATAAAAACAGCAGCGGTCAATGGAAAGGGAATTCCATAGCCATTGAATACGAATAGTTGCATAACGCCAATGGCCAAAGTGAGCCTTCCACCAGCGCCCAAAAGACGTGAAATTAAGAAGAAAAATGAACCGGTTTTTTGAGCGTTTTTTCCAAAGCGTTGTTGCAAATAGGTATATATTGAAACCAATTCAAGTCTGTAATACAGTGGCAACAAAATGAACATAATAACAAAGTAACCTAAGAAGTAACCAATAACAACTTGGAGATAGGTCAAGGAGTTGTTGAGCACAGCGCCAGGAACAGATATATAGGTAACGCCGCTAAGAGAATCGCTTAGCATACCAAAAGCAACAAGGTACCATGGTGATTGTTTGTTGCCGATAAAATAGGAAGCAGAATCTGCTTTTTTAGCGGTAATTCTACTGATAATTATTAAAGCGGTGAAATAGGAAAAGATCACAGCAAAAAATATACTTGCACTCATATTGATTTTCAATTGTAAGCATTCAATGTTTTTAAACACTTAAAATTGAGTTTTGTAATTTGTTCAAAAATAAAGTTTACAGATTGTTTAGCAAAAAAATATTGTACACTAAACTATTATGATTTTGAATTGTTGGACAAGTACAACAATAGAAATAATAACTTTAAATTTGTACAAATGAGTATTCAAAAGACTGAAGAAGAATGGAAGGCAGAACTAGGTGAGGAGTCTTATAGAGTTTTAAGGCAAAAAGGTACCGAAAGGCCTCATACGGGGACTTACAATAAGTTTTGGGAAGAGGGCGAATACATTTGCAAAGGATGCAATCAAGTGTTATTTGAGTCAAAGACAAAATTTGATGCTGGTTGCGGATGGCCTAGTTTTTATGAGTCAATTGACAAATCAAAGGTCCTTGAAAAGCCCGACTATAGCCATGGTATGCACCGTGTTGAAGTGCTGTGTTCAAATTGTCAAGGACACTTAGGACATGTCTTTACAGATGGGCATGGAACCCCAACAGGATTGCGCTATTGCATCAACAGCGTATCTTTAGGTTTTAAGAAAAAGGGAACTTAAATTATTTTTTTCTAAAGAAAATCTTAATTGGAACTCCGTTGAAGTCAAAGTTTTGACGCAATTGATTTTCCAAGAATCGTTTGTAAGATTCACTTATATACTGAGGTAAGTTACAGAAGAAAGCAAAGCACACCGATTTAGAAGGCAACTGTTGGATATACTTGATTGAAATGGTTTTACCTTTAACCCCTGGAGGAGGCGTATTCTTAACAATCGGCAACATTAATTCGTTTAGTTTGCTTGTTTTAACACGGTTGGACATGTTTTCGTGCACTTTAACAGCCGTTTCCATAGCTTGGAAAATACGCTGCTTGTTAAGCGCACTAATAAACACAACAGGATAATCTACAAAAGGTGCGGTTCTTTTTTTAATATGTTCTTCATACTCCTTGGCAGTATTGTTTCCTTTGTCGTACAAATCCCATTTGTTCACTAAAATCATAATTCCTTTACCGTGTCTATGGGCTAAAAACAACAAGTTCATGTCTTGCGACTCAATACCTTGTAATGCATCCAACATTACGATACAAACATTACAATTTTCAATTGCACGCAAGCTGCGCATAACTGAATAGAACTCTATATTTTCTTCAACTTTTGATTTTTTTCTAATACCTGCAGTGTCAATTAAAACCAAGTCTTTGCCAAATGCATTGTAACGTGTATGGATAGAATCTCTAGTGGTTCCTGCAATATCTGTAACAATGTTTCTATTGTAACCCACCAAAGAATTTACAAAAGATGATTTTCCTACGTTTGGTCTACCTACGATTGCTATTTTTGGAAGTTCACCAAGGTTTTCATCATCAAATTCTTTGCCATCATCAGCAGGAAGCAGTTCAACCAATTTGTCTAACAATTCACCTGTTCCGCTACCTGTAGCAGAGGATATGGCGAAAATTTCTTGAAATCCTAATCGGTAAAAAACGGCTGTTTCTGGAATTTGATCGTGGTTATCAACTTTATTGACAACCATTATAACAGGCTTATTTGATTTTCTTAAAATATTTGCAAATTGTGAATCTAGTTCTGTCACATCTGTTTGCACATCAGCCATAAATATTACAACTGCGGCCTCCTCAACAGCAATTTGAACCTGTTCGCGGATAGCGGATTCAAATATATCTTTGCTGTCTTTAACGTATCCTCCGGTATCTATTACTGTAAAAGATTGACCATTCCACTCGCTATCACCGTAGTGTCTATCACGCGTTACTCCACTAAAATCATCAACAATTGCTTTTCTTTCGCCGGTTAGACGATTGAACAAGGTTGATTTACCGACATTGGGTCTGCCTACTATGGCGACTATTCTTGACATTTGGTCACAAAGGTAACGTTTTTTGTTAGTATGTCCACGGCGGAAATAATCAAGGGCCTAAAACATACTAATTTAAAGTATCTTGCGTTACTTATTTTTATTGTTACCAATTATATGAAATTAATCAAAACCACCCTCTTATTATTCAGTTTTCTCCTTGGTTTTTCAGCTTTTTCTCAAAAAACAGCAAGTTTTCACGGAAAGCTTTACAAAGTATATCCTCAAACCATTGATAGCTATAATTCGAATGTTTATTTTCAGTTGGGGCAGCTTAGGTTTAACAACCTTAATTTACCACCCATAATTGGCAGCGTGGAAGATGGAGAATACTTGATTTATAATACCAATTTTGCGTTAAAAAACAAAAGAAAAATTGCCAAAGAAATCGTTTATGATACGGTTTATCAGGTATATTCAACTTTTACCATTAAAAACAACAAGAAGGAGGGTAATGCCTCCATATATACCATGTTTTCCCAAACTGTAAAATGTGTTATTCCTTATAAGAATGACTTAATTGATGGCCATTTTACCATTTACCAGAATAATAAATCCAATTATAGACGTAGTTGGGGTGGTGACATGGATAACGAAGATTATTCAATCGATTACAAGCATTATATATTGTATAAGAACCGTGTAAAATACGATGGTTCTAAATTTGAATTGAACTATGTTAATGGTATACTGAGTGGGAATCTTAGGGTTTATCAATATGTTAAAGGGGATACTTTGTTGGTGGATGAAATTACAGTGGATCAGGGCTTAAAAAGCGGGCTATACAAACACTTTGTTTATTGGAAAGATAAGAAAAAAATCAAGCTATTTAGTGTTTCCGAAGGGACCTACCTTAAAGATGAGAGAGAAGGAAGATGGACCACAAATTACAATAGAGATAATGACTTGGAGGTTTCTTTTTATACTAAAAACAAAGAGTGTGCACAGGAAATATACCATAACAACATAATTGTAAATAAATATATTTATGGAAGGGACAGTGTGATCAAGCAATTTCCTGATTATAAAACAATTGCAATATTCCCTGATGTTTCTGTTGATAGGTATAGTGGCCGCTCATCATCTCAAATTTCCCTTATTCGTTACAATTACAAAAATGGCGTTTTAGTTGATAAAACATTTAGAATTGATGCTTGGATAAAACCTGATTTTTACAAAAATGGGGAAAGTATTAAAGATACCATTATCGATGGAAGGTTTTATAGAACCAAAAGAGAAGGATACATAAGAGGCGTTGAATCACAATATCTTCTTGACAGCTGTAGTGATAAATCAAATGATTATCCAAATTCCAATAACTATTGTGCCCAACTTTTGATTCAAAAAACTTATAACCGAAAAGGGGAAATCACAGACTTGTACAAAACCACTAAATATTTTGAATTAAACCCAAGTGAAAAAAATACATTTGTTTACAGCAAAACATACGAGAGTCACAAAGCTCTAGTCACAAAGCAATATTATGAGCCTTTGGATTATGATTATAATGATGTTCAATGGATAAAAGGAAGGAGTTTGAATAGTTCTATTAGATACAAAGTTTCAGGAGATAAAAGCAACGGCAGTATCGTAAAGCTTATAAAAGTCCCCTTGAAGTACGATACTTTAATGTTGGTTGATACTATTATGAAAAGAGGAAAGTTCCTCTACAAACAAGATGAGCATTTTAAGTCAGGATTTGAATCATATCTTCTTGAAAATGAATACAACGAAGACTATGAATTGAATGGAATGATTTTACAGTTTTTTAAAGTATTGCCTCAACAGCATAAATCAATTTTATTAGGCAAAGAGCAATATACAGGCGATATTAAAGTAGAAATAGATTACAAAAGAAATCCAAAGAAATTGAAGGCTCAATTGTTTGAAATTTTAGAATTCTTTGGATTGCAAAAGCGACTTGAGATTGTAATAAAATTAGAGCAAAGTAAAAAAATATTAAAGCGATATAAAAGCAAGTTAATTCCGCCTTCGGCCGAGATCAATTACACTGTAATAGATGGGGCTTTTAATGGTTCTATAAGGTGTATAGATATATTTGATTATTGGTCAGTATCAAGTACCTATTATGACAATAGATTGAACGACGATTTGGAGATGAAGATTTATAAATTAAACAAAAGATGGAATGCGAAAATGAAGGAAAAACATTTTTCAATCACAACACCATCTATGATAACATATGTTAATGGCATGAAGGAGGGACAATGGTATATTGAGCCAAATAACTATGGATCTTCAAAAAGCCAATATACTTTTCATCAAAATAAATTGAACGGAATGCAATACCGATTTTCTGAATCCAATTCATTTCAATTCCTCAATTATGTTTACCCTATGGAGAATGATACTGTTAATGGTGAATTCTGGCGCTTGCGCAAAAATGGGTATCCTATTTACCATGGTCGATTTAATAAAGGCATTCCGCACGGTGAAATAGTAAAATACTTTAACTACAATGAATGGTATCGGGACACGGCGAAATATTTGAAAGAAAAATATACCTTTGACCATGGCTATTTAAGTGGTAGATATTCTTTTTACCGCGATACGGACAACTTGAAGTTCACGGTAGATTTTGACAAGAATGACAGTATGTTTTTTACGGCCTTAAAGCCAATATATAAATTAAGTGAATATAAAAGTAAAAAATACAATTCTTCAGGATCATCTTATTCGTCTCATTATAGTGATGATTATGAAGAAGTTGATTTAAGTTCTTATAGGCGAGCAGACAATAATAAAGTTCTTAGTAAAGTCATAACTGGGTACGAATTTATCGACCAACTTTTTGAATCGCCTTATTTTAAAAGAGGACTTTACACTTATTATTATAAAAGCGGTATGGTGTTCAAACAAGGTTATAAAATAAGTAATGAGTTAAGTGGTAAATGGACATTCTTCAGAGAAGGTAAAAATAGGGTTTATAAAACAATAGATTTTAAAGATTCGTTTTTGTATGTTGTTGATAATGATACAGTTTTATCAAGAGGATATGTGAAAGCTTACTATGATGATGGCAAGCCAATGTTCATAGGTTATGCAACAGATAATAACACCAAATATACCTGTGAGAGCGAGACAGAAATACCAACTGAAGAAGATTACTACATGGCCTTTTATGATACCAGTGGCCAAAATATTTTAAAAGATGGCAATGGTTTTATAACTGAGTTACAAGCAAGTGGTCATAAGCTCAAAGAGGGGCAAATCATCAACAATAAAAAGCAGGGGATTTGGATTTACTATAATAATTTCGGACAACCAGAAGCTATTGGTATGTATGAGAATGGTTTGAAAGTTGGCCGTTGGTTGAGTGGTGATTTAAGTGGATTAAATCTAAGTGATAAAGTATGTTTTATGAACAATGATGAATATCTAGATTGGATTAATACATATGGAGGTAATCTTGATTTAACGGAATCGTTTTATACCAAAGGTATATTGTTAAATAGCAATTCAGTTGAAACGATTAAGCGCTAGCAATTAGAAAGCAGATCAGCTATTTGAATAAGGTATTTTTCATCTATGGCATCGAAGGTATTGTATTCGGTGCTATCGAGGTCAAGCACTGCATGAACAATCCCGTTTTTTAAAATAGGAACCACAATTTCTGAGTTGCTCTCAGATGAACAGGCTATATGTCCTTCGAATTTGTGCACATCGGGCACTACAATTGCTTCTTTCTTAGCCCAGGACGTACCACACACTCCTTTATTGAATTCAATTAGCGTGCATGCCACAGGTCCTTGAAAAGGGCCAAGTTCTAGTTGATTGTTTGCGTTAACAAAATAAAATCCGCACCACCAATGTTTAAATTCAGCTTGAATTGCTGCAGCAACATTGGCGTAATTGGCTATTTCGTTGCATTGATGATCAATCAAACTTTCGATTTGAGGAATTAGTCTTTCGTATTTTGTTTCTTTAGTTTCCATGAATTAAATTTCAAAAATAGTCAATTGTTTGGTTTTGAAATAGATTAAAGTAATCAGAATTTAGAGTCTTTATAATTGGAATACAATCAAATATTATTTTTTGAAATCGTTGAATTATATTAAAATATAGGATTGAAATTAAACATAAATAAGGTATTTATTTTAATTAATTTATTTTAGTGATATAAGTATTATAAAATTCTGTTAAGTATTGATTTTTAAATTATAAAGATTAAACTTAATTTCGCAGATTAATTGATAGGTTTTAAGTTTTTTTTAATTCTTCAAATGAAAGTGAATTTATTTATTGTCTGATAATTAGTCGAATACGAGGTGTTAGAAATGTATTTAAATTTTATTTTCGAAATAGAATAAGCTATAAGAACGCTATCAATTAAGGAAACTTTTATAAAATTAAGACTCAACAACACAATAAAAATTAATATTAATACCTAATTATGTCAAATCCATCGAAAGAAATTTCAATTCCAATTAGTATAGCAATTTTAGATCATCAAGGAATACTTGGTATAGGTTTGAAAAATATAGTTCGCAATTTTAAAGGTTTTGAAAATGCTGATATTAATTTGTTTAAGTCTGGTTCTGAGTTCGCCGAAACCGACATGCTTAAATTTAGAATTATTATTCTTGACTCAAGCTTTAAAAGTAAAGAAGCTATTAAGCATTTAGAAAAGATTGTGAAGGGGAGTAAATACACGTCTATATTGCTTTTATCTGATGAAAATGCCGAGAATGGAATTCAAGAAGCATTGAGGATTAATGCTTCTGGTTTTCTGAAGAAAGATTGCAGTGAGGAAGAACTTGAGTTTGCATTAATTAAGATGGTTAAAGGATCTAAGTACTTTGATACAGAGAGCTTGTTAAAGTACTCTAAAAATGTACTCAAAAAGAAGATAAGTTTAAAGCCTGATGACCTTCACTTAGATGAGGCTGATATGCAAATGATTCGATTGATTGCTGATGGGTACACACAACTTGAGATGAATGAAATGTTAAAACTACCAACTTCAACAATAATGTATTTAAGAAGAAGGTTGTTTGCGAAAATGAAAGTTAAAAATACTGCCGGTTTGATTAGAAAGGCCATAAATTATGGCTTAATTGATTAGCCGTTCTAATATATTTTAAAATGTTTTAAATAGAAAAGGGTCGGACCTAAGTCCAACCCATTCTAAAAACTAAAACTATGAAAACACAATGCAATTATAGTTGTATTTCATTGTTTTACAAATGTTTTTATAAAGTATTTTTAATGTTATTTTTAAAATTCAATTTTATTTCTTTAATTCAATTTATTTTGGCTTGAATTTATTTATTTTTCTTTTATTAATTATTGTCAAAAAAACATAGAATTTTGATATAGAGGGTTATATATCTGTTTTTTTCGCCAAATAATAAATATATAAATGGTGGGAAACAAAAAAAGGCATCTATTGATGCCTTTTTTTGTTTTAAGATAATTTATTCTTCGTTTAAGAAAGGATAGCGGTAGTTTTTTACTGGTACCAAAGTTTCTTTAATTGTTCGAGTGCTCGTCCAACGCAATAAATTGGCTTTACTACCGGCTTTATCATTGGTTCCGCTAGCCCTGCTGCCTCCAAATGGCTGCTGACCTACTACGGCACCTGTTGGTTTGTCATTGATGTAAAAATTACCAGCAGAGTGTCTTAAATATTCAGTGGCTTGTGTGATTGCATATCTATCTTGAGCAATGATGGCTCCAGTTAAAGCATATTCACTGGTTGTATTTACCAATTCAAGAGCCTTTTCAAAATCATTTTCATCATAAACGTAAATGCTTAATACTGGACCAAACAATTCATCGCACATCGTAACATATTTAGGCTCTTTTGCTAGGATTATAGTTGGTTGAATGAAATAACCTTTGGTTTTATCACTCTCCCCTCCACATATAATTTCTGCATTACTGTCTGATTTGGCTTTTTCTATGTACGAGGTGATTTTATCAAAAGCTTTTTCATCTATAACCGCATTGACGAAGTTTCTAAAATCTTCTGTTGGTCCTACTTTCATGGTTGCAACTTCAGCTATTAATTTAGTTTTAACTTCAGGCCATATATTCGATGGTATATAAGCTCTCGATGCTGCTGAACATTTCTGACCTTGGTATTCAAAAGCACCTCGCGCCAAAGCAGTGACAGTTGTATCAACATCTGCACTTTTGTGAACCAAAACAAAGTCTTTGCCTCCGGTTTCACCAACAATTCTTGGGTATGTTTTGTATTTATGTATGTTTGCTCCAATAGCATTCCACATACCTCTGAATACCCCAGTTGAACCTGTAAAATGAAGGCCTGCAAAATCAGGGTGGTTGAAAATAACGTTTCCAGTAACTGGTCCATCGGTATAAATTAGGTTAATCACACCGGCTGGGAGTCCAGCTTCCATGAAAATTTCCATAATTACTTTTGCCGAATATATTTGAGTAAATGCAGGTTTCCAAACCACCACATTTCCCATCATCGCCATGCTGCTAGGTAGATTTCCTGCAATTGCAGTAAAGTTAAATGGGGTTAATGCAAATGTAAACCCTTCTAATGGTCTATGCTCGAGTCTGTTCCATATTGTTTTGCTGTTAGCACTAGGTTGGTCTGCATAGATTTCGGACATATACTGAACATTAAAACGCAAGAAGTCAATAAGCTCACAAGCTGAATCTATTTCCGCTTGATATGCGTTTTTAGATTGTGCAAGCATTGTGGCAGCGTTCATTTTTGCACGGTAGGGTCCAGCTAGTAATTCTCCAGCTTTTAAAAAGATTGCGGCCCTTTGTTCCCATGGCATATTTTCCCAAGCCGGTTTAGCAGCCAATGCAGCTTCAATGGCCATATGGACATGGGCTTCTTCACCATGATGGAATGATCCAATTTGATGTTGTAAATCGTGTGGAGGAAAAATTGCTTTGGTTTTTCCAGTTCTAATTTCCTGTCCATTGATATACATAGGAATATCAATTATTTGAGCCCTTGCATCGGCAAGCGCTTTTTTTAGGTCTAGTTTTTCCTTGCTATTTGGTGCATAGTCGAGTACTGCTTCGTTAACAGCATTAGGAACTTTAAAAAATCCGTTCATATATATTCTTAATTGAGACTGCGAAAATACAAAAAAAATATCCTGAAATAGGTAACTTTGATTACTTAATGAAATGTTATTTTGAATTTCTTAAACAAAAAAAATGCGATGGTTAATCGCATTTTTGAATATTAAATTAATGGAAAGTATTAGTAAGACTTGCGTTTATATCCGCCACCACCGCCACTATTTCCACCACCACTTCTCCCTCTGTTTTCAAAGCGTCTTTCCCCGCCACCGCCACCGTTGCCTCTTCCGCGATCTCTATCACGGCCACCGCCACCACCACCACCCCAGCCTCCACGGCTGTTGCGGCCTCCACCTGTACGGTCGGCTGATACTTCGATTTTGATTTGTCTACCTCTGAATTTTTTACCTTCAAAAGCTGTCATGAATTCTTGAACGATGTCTTTTTCAACTTCTACAAAACTGTAGGCATCCATTAGTTCAATTTTACCTAACTGCGCTTTGGTATGTCCTGTGGTGTCCAATAGAAATTCTAAAAAGGCAGCTTTATAGAAGCCATCTTTTTCACCTAGACTAATAAATAATCTACTGTATTTTCCATGGTCACTGTTTCTTGAATCACCTGCATTTAGATCACCAGCTTTTTCATAGTATTTCAAGAATCTGTTAAATTCAAGAGATGCCATTCTTTTGATGATATCTTCTTTGCTCATGTCATCAAATTGTTCCTTTAGATATGGTAGATAATTTTCATAATCACCATGGCTAATGTCTGCTTGTTTCAATTTTTCAATAAAAGCGAAGAATTGTTTTTCGCATACTTCTCTTCCGCTAGGAATCTCAAGTTTTTCAAATTGAGCTTTCATGATGTTTTCAACATCTCTCAAGCGACCTGTTTCTCTGCTGTGTAGTATGCTAATACAAACACCAGTTTTACCAGCACGGGCGGTACGACCACTTCTGTGCGTGTATACTTCTGGTTCATCTGGTAAAGCGTAGTTAATAACGTGGGTAATGTCATTCACATCGATTCCTCTTGCTGCAACGTCAGTTGCAATAAGTAACTTGATGGTTTTTTCTCTAAATCGGCCCATTACTTTATCACGTTGTTGTTGACTTAAGTCACCGTGTAAAGCATCGATTTCATAACCTTCTTTTAAAAGTTTTTCGGTGATATCTTGAGCTTCTAATTTGGTTCGGGTAAATACGATACCGTACATACCTGGATTAAAGTCAATTAGTCTCTTAAGTGTTTCATACTTTTGAGATGATTGACATTGGTAGTAGACGTGTTTAATGTTTTGAGCAGTAGCAATCGAATTTACTTTGATTTCTACTGGGTTTTCCATGAAAGTTTGCGCAATTCTGCGAACTTCCTTAGGCATTGTAGCACTGAAAAGCCAAGCGGCTTGTCTAACTGTAGCATGGGATAAGATAAATTCTATATCCTCTCTGAATCCCATATTGAGCATTTCGTCTGCCTCGTCCAATACCACGTGGGTAACGGAATCGAGTTTTACAGCTTTACGTTCAATAAGGTCAATCAAACGACCAGGGGTAGCTACTACAATTTGAACACCTTTTCTTAGGTATTTAATTTGATTTTCAATGCTACTTCCGCCGTAAACGGCGACATGATGAAAGTCTTCTAAATATTTGCCGTACGCTTTGAAATCATTTGTGATTTGAATACACAATTCTCTCGTTGGGCAAATAACAAGACCTTGGACCTGTTTGTTTGAAGTGTCTATTAAAGACAATAATGGTAAACCAAAAGCGGCGGTTTTACCTGTTCCGGTCTGAGCCAGACCTACGAAATCCTTAGTTCCTTGTAAAAGAACTGGGATGGCTTGTTGTTGGATGGGAGTGGGGCTGACGTAGCCTAGATCACTGATCGCATCAAACACAGGTTTACTTAAACCCATGTCTTGAAATGTTTCTGTCATAAAGAAGCTGCAAAGTTACAATAAATTATCAACATTATAGTATTTTTAATTATAAATGAGTTAAAACCTCAGTATATATGAGCTTTTAACTCTTTTTTTGTTTTGTATAAATGTGGAGAAAAAACCTGGTTAAAACAAAGGTTTGTCAAAACAAAGTTTTAACTGCGGAGTTAAATGTTTTGTGTATAATTGTTGTGGTTTTTATGTCTACTCAGAGATCTAATGCAGAATTGGTTAAAAGGTTGTCAAGTCAACTTGGTTTTATAGCTTGTGGAATATCAAAAGCTGATTTTTTATCAGATGAGGCCTCAAGATTGGAGTTATGGTTGGAAAATAAATTTCATGGCGAGATGCATTACTTGGAAAATCATTTTGACAAGCGTTTAGATCCTAGATTGTTAGTGCCTGGAGCCAAGACAGTTGTGAGTCTCCTTTATAATTACTACCCCGAAAACCAGCAAATTTCTGATACATTTAAAATAGCCAAATACGCATATGGAGATGATTACCATACAGTTTTGAAAGACAAATGCAATCAACTCTTGGATGAGCTTAGAGCCGCAGTAGGAGACATTGATGGGAGGATTTTTGTTGATTCAGCACCAATTTTAGAACGGGCCTGGGCAGAACGATCTGGAATTGGATGGGTCGGAAAGCATGGATTATTGATTAACAAAAAACAAGGATCTTTCTTTTTTTTGGCAGAATTGGTAATAGATTTAGACTGCGAACCAGATGGAAAAATAAAGGACTATTGCGGCAACTGCACCAAGTGTATAGATGCTTGTCCTACCGAGGCTATATTGCCAAATAAGACATTAAATGCATCAAAATGCATTTCGTATTTAACCATTGAATTAAAGAATGAGATTCCAAATGAGTTTAAAAACAAAATGAATGATTGGATTTTTGGCTGTGATATTTGTCAAGATGTTTGTCCTTGGAATAGATTTTCTACTCAACACCAAGAACCTAGGTTTGATGCTCATTCCGAGATTCTCAATATGGGTAAGTCTGATTGGATAGACTTGTCTGAGACAGCTTTTAAACAAGTTTTTTCTAAAAGTGCTGTAAAGAGGACCAAATTCACTGGATTGAAAAGAAATATTCAATTTTTGAAGGAATCTTAACCCACTATAATATAGCAATAATTTAGTTAATTTTATCCTTTTTTGTTGTATTTAAAAAAGATAATTTCGTCTAAACTATGAATGAATTTGTATCTATAAAAAATTGGGGGGAAGACGAACGTCCTAGGGAGAAGCTCATAAAAAAGGGCAGGTCATCCTTAAGCAATGCGGAGTTGTTAGCCATATTGATTTCAACAGGAACAAACAATAAAACCGCACTTGACATCGCTAGGGAATTGTTGCAGAAAGCAGGTCAGAATATTCAAGAGTTGGCCAAATGGACGGTTGGCGATTTCTGTAAAATCGATGGCATAGGGCCAGCTAAGGCAGTTACGTTGATTACAGCCATTGAGCTTTCTGTACGCAAACAAATGTGTGAAGGAAAGGAAAAATTAGTCGTTCAGTCGAGCAAGGATGCTTATGGCTTGATGCGTTACCTCATGGAAGATCTGAACCATGAAGAATTTTGGGTGTTAACTTTGAACCGCAAAAATGGCGTTATTTCAGAACATTGTATCAGCGTTGGAGGCATAACAGCAACTATTGTAGATCAAAGAAAAATTTTTAAATTGGCACTTGATGATAAAAGCACTGGGATTATTTTGTTTCACAACCATCCGAGTGGAAATCAATTTCCAAGTGAATCGGACAATCAGTTAACGAAGAAGTTGAAAGAGTCTGGAAAGTTGTTGGATATTAATGTATTAGATCATTTAATTATCACCCAGAACGGCTATTACAGTTATGCCGATGAGGGAGCCATGTAACTAATTTTGACTTTGTCCGTTTATTGTGTTACTTTTGCGGATTCCATCAATTGTGAACAAATTTCTCATTTATATCCTATTAATTGTATTCGTTTCCTCGTGTTCCGAATATAGCACTGTTGTTAAGAAAGGTACCAATGATCAAAAATATGATTTAGCCAAAAAACTATATCTTAAGAAAGACTTTGTAAGAGCATTGCCTTTATTCGAAGATTTATTGGCAGTTTATAGGGGGAAGGAAAAAAGCGAAGAAATTTATTTTTACTATTGTTATTCTTATTACGGATTAGGACAATATGAACTTGCGGCTTTTCATTTTAAAAATTTTACCGAGAATTACTACAACAGCAAGCACATTGAGGAATGCAGTTTCAGATATACCAATTGTCTATACAAAGATGCACTTGAATATTTTTTAGACCAAACCTCTACTGTTAAGGCAATTTCCGAAATTCAATTATATTTAAACCAATACCCCAATTCAAAATCGATTTATGAAATTTTGGATAAAGATAAAATTGTAGGAGGTCAAACAATTGCATTTAAGGATACAATAACGTTCAAACACAAATGCAATGAACAAATTGATGAGCTGAGGGGTAAATTGAAAACAAAGGCATTCGAGAATGCAATGTTGTTTTACAAAATTGAAGACTATTTAGCCGCTATAGTTTCTTTTAAAAATGCCATCAAAGATTTTCCAGATATGGACAATAAAGATGAAATAGAATTTTTAATTGTTAAATGTTCTTATCTGTACGCAAGATTTAGTATTGACGAGAAAAAGGAAGAGCGATTGAAAAATGTTTTTGCCGAATATTCTGAGTATACAAAGAATAATAAGTCATCGAATAAGTGGTATGAAGAAGCCACTAGATACAATAAGAAGGCCCAAGAAGAATTAACCAAACACCAAAAAATCCAAAAAATTCAATAATATGAAAGAACAAAAATTGTCTCCCAGTGCTGAAGCCCGTAATTTGAAAGACATTGAAAGTGTAACTGGAAACCTATACCTTTCAACTGTAATTATTGCCAAAAGAGCCAATCAAATTTCACAACAAATGAAAGATGAACTTACCAATAAGCTTTCTGAATTTGCTTCAGACCACGACAACTTGGAAGAGGTTCATGAAAATAGAGAGCAAATTGAAATTAGTGCATTGTACGAGAAAATGCCTAAACCAACACTTGTTTCTACTCAAGAATTTTTAAACGGTAAAGTATATTATCGTCTACCAGATAATGAGTCTCAAGGGTAAGCATATCTTACTTGGAGTTTCTGGCAGTATAGCTGCATATAAAGCAGCATTTTTAACCCGACTTTTCGTAAAAGAACACGCAGAGGTTAAGATAATTATGACCGAATCTGCTAAGTCATTTATAGCCCCTGTTACTTTATCGACCTTAAGCAAGAATCCAGTTCTCAGTGATTTTTATATTGGTAACACCGGCGAATGGAATAACCATGTTGACTTAGGTTTGTGGGCAGATGTTATGGTTGTTGCACCTGCCAGTGCCAATACCATAGCAAAAATGGCAAATGGCATATGCGATAATTTGCTTTTGGCGGCCTATTTGTCTGCAAGGTCAAAAGTGTTTTTTGCACCTGCGATGGATTTGGACATGTACCTTCATCCCGCAGTTCAGAATAATATTTCCAAGCTTCAAACTTATGGAAATATATTAATTGATGCGGAACATGGAGAATTAGCAAGTGGTCTGGATGGCAAAGGTAGAATGGCCGAACCTGAGAATATTTTAAAATTATTATCTGAGCATTTTGCTTAACGGTTATTATTCTGGTAAAAAGATTGTCATAACCGCAGGACCTACATACGAAAAGTTAGATCCTGTGCGTTTCATTGGCAATTATTCAACTGGGAAAATGGGATATGCAATTGCCGAGGAGTTGGCCAATCTAGGTGCAGAAGTGCATTTAGTATCAGGTCCAGTGCACATTCACACACATAATCCTAGTATTAACCTTTATAAAGTTGAATCTGCATTGGAGATGCTAGAGATCTGCACAAAACTATTTACTGATTGTGACATTGCAATTATGGCCGCAGCGGTAGCTGATTACAGGCCGGAAACTTTTGAAACAAATAAAATTAAAAAGAAGTCGGATAGTTTGGTTTTGAAGTTGGTTAAGAATCCTGATATACTTGCTACTTTGGGTACTAGAAAGAAGGCCGGGCAATTATTGATTGGCTTTGCTTTAGAAACAAACAATGAAATTGCCAATGCCAAAGAAAAGCTGATTAGAAAAAATGCAGATGCTATTGTTTTAAATTCACTCAATGATACTGGTGCTGGATTTAGCCACCAAACCAATAAAATTACAATAATTCTTCAAAAAGATGTTATTTTTGAATATCCATTAAAAGACAAAAAGCTTGTTGCAAAAGATATTATTACATGCATTTCAGAAAATTTAAAAAACTAATTTATTCAATATTTTGTCTTTTTATTTTGGCAAATACAAAGGCGTATGGGCAAGATGTTGAAGCTAAGATTTCTATCATTCACCCAAAGGTTCAGATTTCAAACACTCAGATTTTTAAATCTTTAGAGTCTTCAATTTCGCAATTTATAAACCAAAGACTTTGGTGTGCAGATAAGCTTACTTCTGTTGAGCACATTAAAATGACTTTTTTAATTGATATTACAGGTTATGAACTTAATTCAAACGATTTTACTGGAACTATTCAAGTTCAAGCTACAAGACCCGTGTTTGGAAGTACCTACAATACTGTAATTTTTAATCAATTGGATTTGGACTTTAATTTTCAGTATCAAGAATTCCAAGCGATGGAATTTCAACAAAATGCGAACGTATACAACTTGACAGGTATTTTAGCCTTTTATGTAAATGTTGTTTTGGGCCTTAATTATGATACCTATTCACTTGAGGCAGGAACGCCCTATTATCAAAAGGCTAGAGAAATATTAAATGTAAGTCAGAGTATGTCGGGTTGGAGATCAAATGATGGTCAGAGTTTGAAAAATAGATATTATTTGATCGATAATTTAACCAATGACCGTTATTCACCAGTAAGAAAAAGTCTTTACAATTACCATATGTCTGGTTTGGACATCATGCACAAAGATGTTGCAAAGGGTCGTGATGAAGTGTTCAAAGCTTTAGAAAATTTTCAAGAGTTGACTCGAATATACCCCAATTCAATGTTAGTGAAAGTATTCTTCAATGCAAAGTATCGTGAGATAATTGAAATATTTAAAGGAGCTCCAACTGCCGAACAAACAAAAGCAATTGAGTTGCTCTCGAAAATGGATCCAGCCAACAAAGCTTTTTACGATCAAATTAAAACCTGATGAAAATGCCTGAATTGGTTTTTACTAAAGCCATCTCGGAATCATTGGGACAGTATTGCACGAAAAATCAAATTATAAATGCAATAGTCCTATGTGATACCAATACTCGCAGGTATTGTTTGCCACTTATTGCAGAATTAGATTTTCAAGTAATCGAATGTGAAGCTGGTGAAAATTCAAAATCTTTTGAAGAGGTCATTCGTGTAATCGATAAGTTAATTGACTTGAAAGCAGATAGACAAACCGTATTAATAAATCTTGGTGGTGGTATGGTTACTGATTTAGGCGGCTTTGTTGCTTCGATTTATAAAAGGGGAATTTCATATATTAACATCCCAAGCAGTTTGCTTGGAATGGTAGATGCCGGAATTGGTGGTAAAACAGGAATAGACTATTTAAACTATAAAAATATTGTAGGTGTATTTAAGCAAGCGGATGCAATTTTCATTTCTTCAGAGTTTTTGAAGACATTGCCAGAGGAAGAATATAAGAGCGCTTGGAGTGAGATCATTAAAACCGCTGCTGTTGCAAATGAGACACTGTTTGAATTAATTGAGTCGAATGGTAACTTGGATGAAATTATTAAACTATGTGCGTTAACTAAGTCTGAATTGGTTGAAAGGGACTTTAAAGATCAAAATGTAAGACAATTATTGAATTTTGGCCATACTTTTGGCCATGCATATGAATCATATTTCTTGGAAATAGGAAAGCCCATTAAGCACGGTTTTGCCGTTGCTAATGGTATGTTGCATGAGTTGAGGTTGGCATTGTATATAAATAATATTTCAGTCAATGAATCTGAAAGAATTATTAAATTAATAAAAGAGAAAGTTGGAATCAATGTTTTAAATGATGATTTTTTTAATCACTATTTCAAATACCTATCTGCAGACAAGAAGAATCTAGATTCAAATGTCAGTTTTTCATTGCCTAAATCAATTGGAAATGGACAATATCAATACAAAGTTTCGATAGAGCAATTAAAGAAATGGAAAATTGAAGGGATTATATAAAAAAACATCTTTAATTTGCACATTTAAATCTTATGAGTACACAGTCTCAAGAATATATGAATAAAAGAGAAATACTGGATCAGAAACGCCAAGAATCTTTGCTTGGTGGTGGCGAAGAGAGAATAAAATCACAACACGCCAAAGGCAAGTTAACCGCTAGAGAAAGGGTTCATTTTCTGTTGGATGAGAACAGTTTTAACGAAATTGGTGCTTTTGTGATGCACAGAAGCAATGATTTCGGGATGCAGAAACAGAAGTTTGCTGGTGATGGAGTTGTTACAGGATATGGAACCATTTCAGGGCGTTTGGTATATGTATTTTCTCAAGATTTTACAGTCTTTGGTGGATCATTAAGCGAAACACACGCAGAAAAAATTTGTAAAATAATGGATTTAGCCATTCAAAATGGTGCACCAGTTATAGGTTTAAATGATAGTGGAGGTGCAAGGATTCAAGAAGGGGTTGTTTCATTGGGTGGTTATGCAGATATTTTTTATAGAAATACAATAGCTAGTGGTGTTGTTCCTCAGATATCAGCCATAATGGGACCATGTGCCGGCGGTGCTGTATATTCACCTGCAATCACAGACTTTATAGGCATGGTAGAAAATACCAGTTATATGTTTGTTACCGGACCTAACGTTGTGAAAACTGTAACCAATGAAGAGGTAAGTAGTGAGCAATTAGGTGGTGCATCCGTGCATTCATCAAAATCGGGCGTAGCACATTTTTCATTTGCAAACGAAATCGATTGTTTGAGCAGTTTAAAAAAACTTCTAAGTTATGTGCCTCAAAATTGTGAAGAAAAGGCGCCAATGCTGCCTTATCAAGCTGCAAATGAAACTAGAGAGCAATTAAAAAATATTATTCCAGAAAATGCAAATCAGCCATACGATATGCGAGAAGTTATTGAAGGTTTGGTTGATGAAGCTAGCTTCTTTGAAGTGCATAAAAACTTTGCCGAGAATATATTGGTTGGCTTTGCGCGTTTAGCGGGAAGAAGCATTGGTATAGTGGCAAATAATCCTTCATCTTTGGCCGGTGTATTAGATGTTAATTCATCAACAAAAGGTGCAAGATTTGTTAGGTTTTGTGATGCCTTCAATATTCCACTTTTAGTTTTAGAAGATGTTCCAGGCTTTTTACCAGGAACAGACCAAGAATGGAATGCGATAATTACCAATGGTGCGAAATTATTATATGCTTTTTGCGAAGCTACTGTGCCAAGGATTACTGTAATCACTAGAAAGGCTTATGGAGGTGCTTATGATGTAATGAATAGTAAGCATATTGGTGCTGACATGAATTTCGCTTGGCCTAGTGCAGAAATAGCGGTAATGGGAGCAAAAGGTGCTGCTGAGATCATATTTAAAAGGGAGATCTCGAATTCAGATAATCCAGATCAAGCTTGGAAAGAAAAAGAAGCCGAATACGCTGAGATTTTTGCGAATCCATACAGAGCTGCTGAACGGGGATTTATCGATGATGTGATATATCCAGAGGAAACCAGGTCAAGATTAATAACTGCCTTTTCAATGCTTGAAAACAAAGTTAAAAATCTTCCTAGAAAAAAGCACGGTAACATTCCATTATAAGAGCAATGAAATTAATATCAATTGTTGTCCCTTGTTTTAATGAGCAGGAAGTTTTTGGTGAAACCTACAAACGTTTAACAGAAACTTTCGAACATTTAGACAAAAGTAAATATACTTATGAGATCATATTTGTAAACGATGGAAGTAAAGATAATACCATTGACTTAATTCAGAAAGTTATTAATTTAGATTCTCGTGTTAAGGGGATTAATTTTTCCAGGAATTTTGGACACCAAATAGCAATTACTGCAGGATTGGATAATTGCAAGGGTGATGCAGCAGTAGTTATTGATGCTGATTTACAAGATCCTCCAATTGTTATCCTTGAAATGGTGAAAAAATGGGAAGAGGGTTATGATGTTATTTTTGGGAAAAGAAAAGAAAGGGCTGGAGAAAGCACTTTTAAACTCTTAACTGCCAAATGGTTTTATCGTTTCATCAACCGCTTGAGTGACGTCGATATGCCACTTGATACTGGTGATTTTAGGTTAATGGATCGCAATGCGCTTGATCAATTCTTAAGAATGCGCGAAACCTATCGATTTGTAAGAGGTATGGTTGCATGGATAGGGTTTAAGCAAACATTTGTTGAGTACGACCGGGAGAGTAGATTTGCTGGCACTACAAAATATCCATTAAAGAAAATGTTGCGCCTAGCTAGTGATGCAATATTGTCATTTTCAAATATGCCCTTAAAAGTTGCAACTTTCATCGGCTTTATAACCTCTATTGTTGCATTTTTTGGAATCATTTACTCCCTATACATGCGTTTGTTTACCGATAACTTTGTAGAAGGTTGGACCTTGCTTATGATTTCTGTTTTGCTTATTGGAGGCATTATATTATTGGTTCTAGGAATAATAGGTGAGTATGTCGGAAGGATTTATGGAGAAATCAAACAGAGACCACTCTACATAATACGCGATAAATTAGGTTTTGAATAAATATAAAATGTCATATAAATCAATAAATATAGTTGGTGCAGGATTTACAGGTCTAAGTTTGGGTTATTATTTAGCTAAGGCAGGTTGGAAAGTAAATATTTTTGAAAAAGATTCTGAGCCTGGTGGATTGGCAGGATCGTTCAAAGTTGAGGGTGAAAATTTAGAAAAATTTTACCACCACTGGTTTACGAACGATCTTCACATAATGGATCTAATTAAGGAATTGGATTCTGAAGACCGAATTGTAATCAGACCGACAAGGACTGGTATGTATTATGCAAATAATTTTTTCAAACTTAGCTCGCCATTAGACCTTTTAAAATTTAACCCTCTAAGTTTAATTAATAGAATTAGACTTGGTTTTGTTGTGCTAGCAGTCAGGCTAGTAAATGATTGGAAAAAGCTAGAGCATATAACCGCAAAAGATTGGTTAATTAAAATTTGTGGCAAACAAGGTTATTCAGTTGTTTGGGAACCTTTGTTGAAGGGTAAATTTGGGCGTTATTCTGAAACAGTCTCCGCAGTTTGGTTTTGGAATAAATTGAAATTAAGAGGTGGAAGTAGGGGCGAAGCAGGAAAAGAAAACTTAGCATATTACAAAGGAGGATTTGCATCACTTGCGGAATCAGTTGCGAATAAAATCATAGAGTTCGGTGGTACAATAAATTATAATACTGAGGTTATTTCAGTCAATGAAGATTCAGAAATAAAATTGGCAAATGGCAGTCTTTTAAAGGCGGATAAGGTAGTTATTACAACCCCATTGCCAATTACTGCTAAAATTTTAGCTGCTTCTGTTAAACCAGATTACATTGATAAAATCAATCAAATTCAATATATCGGAAATATATGCCTGACTTTAGAATTGAGTAAAAGTTTAAGTGAAATATATTGGTTGAATGTTAACGATCCAGGATTCCCTTTTGTTGGGATAATAGAGCATACTAATTTTGAGCCTGTTGAGACCTATAAAGGACGCCATATCGTCTATTTGTCTAAGTATTTGCCAACGGATGAAAAGCTCTATAATATGAGCGAAGAGGAGTTTTATGAATATGCAATACCATATATACAACGAATGTTTCCTGAATTCAAAAAGGATTGGGTATTGGATTACCATGTATGGAAAGAGCCATATTCTCAACCATTGGTGACAAAGCATTACAGCAAACTTATTCCAAACTTTGAAACGCCAATCCCAGGTGTTTATATCAATACCATGGCACAAATTTACCCTGAAGACAGAGGCACAAATTATGCTGTCAGAGAAGGTAAATTGATGGCAAGTCGATTTTTAGAAGGGGAATTACACTAAATTTTTTAGCCTTTTTGATTTTAAAATCTCATTTTTTTTGATTGAGATTGTCATAAAATGTTCATTTTTCAGATATATTTTGAATTACGTGAAACGTTTTTACTTTTAATACGTCTAATATTTAAATAAGGCACAATAATTGAATCAATAATTGTGTTAAAACTTTAAAGATGAGCACAGAAAAAAAATATCCCAAAGTGCGCAGTCGTAAAAAAGGCATGGAAAAACCTGTGCGTAAAGACGGCAATGGCATTCAACAAGGTCCTGCAGGAGTATAATTACTCTACGCTGCCTTCCTGCATTCTATCTGCATTTTCTGCAACCTTTAAGGCATCAATCATGTCTTGTATGCCACCACCTAGAAAACTATCTAGAGAATAGACTGTCATATTAATTCTATGATCTGTAACACGGCTTTGAGGAAAATTATAGGTTCTTATTTTTGCACTCCTATCACCACTTGAAACTAAGGTTTTTCTTTTGCTTGCAATTTTTGAATTATGTTCTTCTAAGGCACGCTCGTAAAGTTTGGTCCTCAACATTTGCATAGCGCGCTCTCTGTTTCCTAATTGTGACCGTTCAACTTGACATACCACAACAATTCCACTAGGCCTGTGGGTCAATTGAACTTTGGTTTCAACTTTGTTTACATTTTGCCCACCTGCACCACCACTTCTACTTGTTTGTAAATCTATATCTGCAGGATTTAACTGTACGTCAACTTCCTCGGCTTCGGGCATTACTGCAACTGTAGCAGCAGAAGTATGGACCCTTCCAGCACTTTCTGTTTTTGGAACTCTTTGAACACGGTGAACACCACTTTCATATTTCATGTCACCGTATACATTGTTGCCGGTAACTTCTAAAATAACTTCCTTATATCCGCCTGCAGTGCCTTCACTTTCATCAAGAACTTCTACCTTCCATCCTTTGTTCTCGCAATAGCGCATATACATTTTCATCAAATCACCAGCAAACAAACTCGCTTCATCCCCACCCGTACCAGCTCTTATCTCAACAATCGCATTTTTTGCGTCTTCAGGGTCTTTTGGAATAAGTAATAATCTGATTTTATCTTCTAAAGGGCCAATTTTAGCTTCCATTTCTTCAGCCTCCATTCTCGCCATTTCTTTAAGGTCTTGGTCCTTTTCATTGGCAATAATATCTTTGGCTTGTTGGTGGTAATTTAAAACTCTTTTGTATTCATTTGCTGTCTCAACAACTTCTTTTAAGTCACTATACTCCTTGTTGAGTTGAGTGAATCTTTTCATGTCCTGCATGGTTCCTGAATTACTGAGTAATAATTCAACTTCTTTGAATCTCGCCTCTATGGCGTCAAATTTATCTAACATTGTTATTTGGACTCCAGGATGATTTCATTCTGAAATGGAGCGCAAAATTACGAATTCATCTTTTAAAATGAACAATCTTTCTTTTTCAATTCGAATCCCCTTAGTTCCAAATGGAAGAATTTGGTTAATTTTCTCCATTTTTAACAATGATTTATTGTAAATATGGATGGAATCGCTTTTCAGATAAACGATTTTATTGTTTAAGAATTGGAATGATTTTAAGGTGTCAATTAAGACAGTTTTGCTAAAATTGGCATACAAATCAAATTCAAGGACATAGTAATTATTTAGCAATAATATACTTGAATTAACGTCAACAATTAAACTTGGACTAATTTCATTCCCTATTGGGAAATTATTAAATGATGCACTCTCATTTAAGATTTTGAGATCTTTGCTGTATTTTTTTAATTTCTGATCTGACATATCGAACAACCATATTTGATTGTCAGAGCTTCTCGCAACACAGGCAATTTGAGAAATTCCTATACTTTCTAAATCGCATTCACCTCTGATGTTTAACATGTTATCTAAAAAGATAATTTTATTCTGATCTCGGTAAAAAACATAAATCTCAAAGGGATTCCCAGCATCTATTGAGCTAATATTTCCGAGGACTTTAAAGTTTGCGGTGGCTAACTTTTGCCCATTCTTATCGTATTTAATAATGTCATTTGTGGGTGTGACAATATAAAGGTTTTCTAAATTATCGCTACTTATCGTGCATCCTGAGGGGATTTTGATTGTATCTGATGTTAAAATCTGAGACCGTATTTGTGAAATACACAAGAAAGAAATACAAAGAATTAGTTTATTGAGCAAATTCATTTGAAGTGTTTTAATTCAAGATTTATGCCATCAAATTCAGCATAGGTAAAATCATTTACCCATTCTCCCAAATTGATGTATTTAGAATCCTCTTGAAGCTTTAAATCTTGTGCCAAATGCCTATGCCCACAAATGAAAAAATCAAAATGCTTTTTCTTTAACAGTTCTTTGCAGTGAATAATGATAAATTCGTTATCCTCACCTAAGTAAATCTTGTCGTTATTACCTTTGCTGATGCGGCTTTTACGGGATAAAAAATTGGCCAAACCAACACCTAAAAATGGATGTATAAAGCCAAATAATTTGACTGATAAATTACTTCTAAAAATTTTCTTAATAACTTTGTATCCAAAATCACCTGGTCCTATTCCGTCTCCATGATGGATGTAAAATCTTTTGCCGTTTCTTTCAATTTCCAATTCATTACTTACAATTGTAGCACCTATTTCTTTTTCTAGATATCCGAATGTCCACATATCATGATTCCCTTTAAAAAAAATGATTTTGATGCCTTGGTCTGACAAATCAGAGAGTTTTCCCAATAAACGGGTATATCCTTTTGGAACTACATGTTTGTATTCAAACCAGAAATCAAACACATCTCCAACCAAGTATATTTCTGAAGCATTATGTCTAGTTGATTCTAACCAGGCACATATTTTTTTTTCTCTTTTTAATGAAGACTCATATGATGGTACCCCAAGATGAAAATCAGAAGCGAAATATATATGTTTTTTGCTGTTGTCCAAATTATTTACAATGTTTCAAAGGTTGTTAATTTTACTGAGAAATCCAATTTTTAAGGTGTATAAAATCGCTTTTGAATCTATTCTTCTTCCAACAATGTAATTTTACTATGATTGCTAAATCATATTTAAAATTATGATATTTTTGAATTTGTGAAAATTATCTTTCTAAGCAAGCAAAGAATACATCATTTCAAGACAATAGTTTATCTGTCAATGTTTGCCGTAATGCTCGTATTGCTAAGGTATTTTCTTCCTAGTCATAAGGCACTCTTTTTTTTACTGTATAATCTATTTCTTGCATTGATACCATTGGTTGTGAGTACTTATATGCGATTTTATTTACAGGGTAGTTTTTATAAAATAAAGCTTTTAATGTTTTGCCTCCTATGGTTGGTTTTTTTTCCTAATGCACCTTATTTATTAACCGATGGTTTACATGTGATGGGCATTGATTTCACGATGATTCTATTTGATATTGTGATTTGGATCTATATAACAGGTATCGCCATCTGGATTGCGATGCTGAGTTTGATGGATATTGAATTGATGCTTTTTCAAACAACAATGAACAAATTACTTGTCCATTGTAGCATCCTTTTAATCGTTGTATTGAGTGCTTACGGAATATATCTCGGACGTGATTTGCGTTTAAATTCTTGGGATGTTTTTAGAAAGCCATTTTTGCGTTTAGACTATATTTACCAAACATTTACCAATCCAACTCCTGGGTTCTTCAACTGGAAAGCTGTTTTCTTTTATTCATCAATACTGTATATTGGGTATAGTGTTTTTAAATTGATGAATAGAAAAAGGGTAAATTGAAATCATTAAGGTACAAATTTTGTTATTTAGAAAGATAAGGAAATTTGCTCTATCAGAAAAAGATAGCGATTTTCATTATCAACTTTAAGGGGAATGGATTATTTCATGATCCTTAAGGGGTGGTCCGACAAGAAAAAATAACGATTTGATCAGAGCAAGTATTTTTTGTAATACATTCATTAAGAGAAGGGATTATTTCATGATCCGTGAGGGGGTGTTCCATCAAGAAAAAATAACGATTTGATCAGAGTAAGTATTTTTTGTAATACATCCATTAAGAGAAGGGATTATTTCATGATCCGTGGAGGGGAGGTCCATCAAGAAAAAATAACGATTTGATCAGAGTAAGTATTTTTTGTAATACATTCATTAAGAGAAGGGATTATTTCATGATCCGTGAGGGGAGGTCCATCAAGAAAAAATAACGATTTGATCAGAGCATCAAATCTATTTTTTTGTCTCAAATTCCCTTACAAGCGAGCTTGACGGGATTTTTGAGACAAAAAAATAAGACTTCACTGTGTGAAGTCTTATTTTTTCTTGAGGTCGGAAGCGGATTCGAACCGCTGTAGAGGGTTTTGCAGACCCGTGCCTAGCCACTCGGCCATCCGACCTTTTTTCTTAAGAGAGGTGCAAATTTAAGTGATTTATAATTTATATTCAAATAAATGTGCGTTCCAAAAGAACTTAAGTATTTTGTTTAGGCCATCTTACGAATGGTTCCAACAGATTTTCCTTTGCTTTTGCTGTCACCTTTTGGGCTAGCATTTTTAACTGGCTTTTCAATTTTAGCTTTAGCCTCAGTTTTAGCTTTAGCTTCAGACTTTTGTTCGTCTGTTGCATTGTTTTCCTCATCTATAGATTTTTTCAATGCATCAAAATCAAGTTTGTCTGATAGAATGGTAAACCAATTGGCTAATTTCTTCATGTCAGACAAATAAATTCTCTCATTGTCATAGTTAGGAAGTACTTTTCCTAAGAATTGAGGGAATAAATCATCATTTGATTTTTTCTCTGGTACAACTAAACCTTCTTTAACCATTTCATTAATGGTTAATAAAATAGAAGCCAATCTTTCTTCACCTTCCATGGTAAACATGGCGATATCAGACAAAATAGAAACCTTTGTATTGGCAGAGGTTGGGATTTTTTTGCCGGTGCCATCTAAGGCCTCAACAATCAAACCATTTGTTCTTTGACCAATTACATGGTATAAGCCGGGCATACCAGCAATAGCGACAATATCTTTCAATTCCATAAACTGTTGCAAATTTTCTATAATTAATTGACAAAACAAAGCGTTCAAAGGTTTTTTTGTTATAGTTTTGTGAACATTTCTATATGAGCAAAAAATTATTGATTTACGGACTCGCTTTTGGGAGCGCTGCAGCAGCCCTGAGCTATGTATATATGCTATATGTAGCGTTTAATCCGAATCTATCGGTTCACTTAATATCTGTTCTTGGTGAGTTTATAATCATCCCTGGAGTCGCTATTTTCCTTTTTTTAAGGTCAATGAAGCAGAGTAACCAAGATGAATTCTTTATCGGAAGAGCCATTTTCTTGGGATTTTTTCTAAGTTTAATTATTTCTTCGTCTGTTTCACTTTTCTTTTCTTATATCGCTCAATTTAGACCAGAAATAATTAATGGTTTTATTGACCTAAAGGTGAATCAATTGGTTAAGTCAAATTTTTTCTCCAAACTTTCTGCTAAAGATCGATTGGATAACATCAATGCAGTTAAAGATTCATACTCTGTCGGAGGACAATTTAAATACCAATTGTATCTAGGCGCCGCAAGAGGCTTGTTTTTGAGTGCAATTATCGCATTCATTTTAAGAGCGAAAACAAAAAGAGATTGAGAAAGATTTTTGGAAAAATAGGGTTTGTTTGGTTTGCAACTATTTTTGCAGGTACATTCCTATTGCTATATCCGTTGTTTTTCGTTTTGTTGAGCAGGCCTTCATGGTATCCTCTGGCGAATCGATTGAGGAGAATTTGGGCTTGGGTAGCTGTTTTGCTTACTTTTTCCATTCCAAAAATTGTTAGGGTTCAGAATAAATTTCCCCAAAAATGCATTTTTGTTGCTAACCACACATCATATTTAGATATCGTTGTACTTGGATTGTTTGCGCCAACTAAGATGTCTTTTATAGGTAAAAGAGAATTAGCTAATATTCCTTTGTTTGGAATTTTCTTTAGAACAGTTGATATTGCGGTTAAAAGAGAATCTATGAAGGATGCGCACAAGGCCTTTCATCAAGCCAAAGAAAAACTAGATGCAGGATATAGCATTCTTATCTTTCCTGAGGGGACAATTTGGAATAAAACACCTGAATTAAAAGAGTTTAAAAATGGGGCCTTTAAAATGGCCATAGAAACCAAATTGCCAATTGTTCCAGTTACTTTTTACAATAACTACAAAGTTCTTCCAGATGAGAAAACTGAATATTATCCATCTATAATAAAATGCAAAATTCATCGGGCAATTGAGACGGATCATCTAAATATTGATGATGCCAACCAACTTAAAGATGAAATTTACAATCTTATAAGAACAGATTTAATTAAAAACCACGTCATTCATGAAAATAACCAATGAAAAAATAGATCAATTAGCACATTTGTCACGACTTGAATTTGATTCAAATGAACAAATGAAGATAAAGGCTGACCTTGAAAATATACTTGTTTTGTGTGAAAAGTTAAACGAAGTAAATACCGATGGGATTGAGCCTCTAATTTACATGACTGATACAGAAAACAATGTGCGTGAAGACAATGTAAAACAAGAATTCACCCGCGAGCAATTGCTAAGCAATGCACCTAAAAAAGATTCTGATTATTTCAGGGTTCCAAAGGTTATTGATCAGAACAAATAGACCATGGAAAAGCTCATTGACATCAATGGAATTCAAAAAGTGTATAAAGTTGGCCAAGAGTCAGTTTATGCCTTGCGAAATGTAGATTTAGATATCTGCCGCGGAGAATATGTTGCGCTGATGGGACCATCTGGTTCTGGTAAATCAACATTAATGAATATACTTGGTTGTTTAGATTCTTTTACTGCTGGTAAATATATTCTGAATGGTATAGATGTGAGCAGTATGAGTGAAAATCATTTGGCTGAAGTTCGAAATAAAGAAATTGGTTTTGTTTTTCAAACTTTTAATTTGTTGCCAAGGATGTCTGCACTGGAAAATGTGGCCTTGCCGCTTGTTTATGCCGGTTGGAATAAGAAAGATAGACTAGCAAAGGCAGAGGAAGTATTAATTCAAGTTGGTCTAAAAGATAGAATGCTGCATAAGCCAAATGAACTTTCTGGTGGTCAACGTCAGCGTGTCGCAATAGCTAGAGGATTGGTTAATAATCCAAGCATTTTGCTGGCAGATGAGCCCACAGGAAATTTGGATACAAAAACTTCTGTTGAAATTATGGCCTTGTTTAAAGAAATACATGCTAAAGGGAATACTATAATTTTGGTTACACATGAAGAAGACATTGCCTTAAACGCTAAAAGAATAGTAAGACTTAGAGACGGAGTTGTTGAATCGGATCAAATAAATAATAAATTTGAACAAAATTCAGGTTTACTTGTTTAGTTCAAAATACAAATGAAAATTTATACAAAAAAAGGAGACAAAGGTCAAACATCACTTATTGGAGGTGATAGAGTTTCTAAGCACCACATCAGAATTGAGGCTTATGGCACAATTGATGAATTGAATTCTTATATAGGAATATTGAGATCATTTGTTACGGATGATGTTAATATTAATGTGTTACCCGAAATACAAGACAGACTGTTTACTATTGGAAGTCTATTGGCGCAGGCGCCCGGAAGTAAAATGATTTTGCCTGATTTGATTGAGTCGGATATATTATTGCTGGAATCTAGTATTGATAAAATGAATGAAGCTTTGCCTGCTTTAAGATCATTTGTATTGCCTGCTGGAAGTATAGAAATTGCTCAATGTCATGTTGCTCGTTGCGTTTGCAGGAGAGCAGAAAGACAGATCGTCCAGTTGGATGAATTACAACACGTTGAGCCCGAAATATTAAAGTATATCAATAGATTGTCTGACTACTTATTTGTAGTTGGTAGATTTTTCGGTTTCCTAAAAAATATCCCTGAGGTTTCTTGGAAACCAAGAATGTAATAAACTAGTTGCCGGGGTTTCTTAATTTTTCCTTAAAGTACAATGCTTCTTGGTAGTTAGGCTCTATCATTAATGCAGAGTCAATATAAGATAAAATTTGAACAGGGTTTTTAGATATTTTTGCTTTATCCATATAACACAAAGCCTTAATTTCAATCATCTGAGAAGACGCATCGTCTATTGATACTTCAACCATTTCAGGTTTTGTTGCAGGGTCATATAAAAATCCATTTACAATTTTTGTGTATTCTTCTATGTTTTTATCACTAGCAAAAGTCGTGGCATACATATATAAATGCTTCTTTAAACCAGATAATTTATATGCTTTTTGAAGTAATGCTCTAGATTCTTCGATTTTGTTGTCAGCGCTTAGGAAAATACTTTTAAATTCTAAAAAGTTATAGTTGTTAGGGCTCAATTTTAGACCTTTTTCAACGATCAACTTGCCTGCGGTGTAGTTTCTCTGCTTTTTAATGTAGTAGAATGCAAGTGAATCAAAATATTGAGACCGGTTGCTTGAGTCTGAAATAATTAAATGATTTAAAGCCACAACTGCAGTGTTGAAGTCGTGATTCGTGTAAGCGTTTTTATATACCTCTTTCCAATTGTCTGAATTGGAATTTTTGCTGTTACAAGAAAAAAGTATGGCCATAGAGGCAACCAAAATGAAATAAAATTGTCTATACATTGAACTAGATGTTTGTATTTTGTGCAAAAGTAGGATTATTTTGAGAACTTGTCATTATATAATTGTATTTTTGCTAAGTAAAGTTTATATGAAGCGCATTAGAATTGTCCTTTTTTTAATAGTATGCTTTGGATTATTTCAAGGGTTGAATGCACAATGTGGCGCTGCATATCTTACTTCTGACGATAGTGTAGTTTGTGTACCTAAGATTGTTAGGTTTAAGGTTCATAAATTTCCTGCAGGAACAAATTTTGGGTGGGATTTAGGATCTGGTTATGTTTCTTCAGATAGCACCTTCACAAAATTATATTCTTCATCTGGTAATTTTAATGTCAGAGTTAAACTGACTTATTTAGATGGTAGTACCTGTGTGTTTGACAATAAAAATATAGTTCAAGCCAAACCAATTCCAATACCAAAGTATACCATTACGCGCAATGTTTTATGCAAATACAATGACAGTTTCGTATTAACTGATATAACAAATAAAACGGTTCAAAGAGATTGGTTGTTTGATAATACGTTGTATCAAAATGGGCCCAAAAGTGTGAAGGCAAGCTTTAGTAAACCATATGGATATAAAAGCTTCACGATGTTCATGAAAGACAGCTTTGGTTGCGAAGGAAGGAAAAGTTTTGACAGCGCTGCCTATGTTGCCGATTCAATCTCGGTTGATTTTGATGCCAATCTTTTTTCTGGTTGTACGCCAAAGAAACTTATATTTTACAACAAGACAGATACCTTAGGGCAAAAAATTTCATCTTGGAATTGGTCATTCCCTGGAGCCTCACCAAGCACATCAAATTTGTATGAGCCTTATAATATTACCTATAACACTAAAGATACCTTTGATGTTCAATTAACAATCACAACAAAACGCGGTTGTACCTATTCAAAAATTGAAAAACAGTTTTTAACGTTTGCAGATAGTGCGCTTATTAGCGCTAATTTTTCTAATAGTATTTTATGTGCAAGTGAGCGATTGAAGGTTGATTTGATTGGTACACGAAGCAAAGACCCACTTATTTCGGGAAGCCCTCAGTCTTTCACTGAAACAAGGGTTAGTTCAACAAATTACAAGTATAAGTTTACAAAAATCGGGACTTATTCCTTCTATATTTCCGATAATTATAACGGCTGTATGTCGGAGAAAACATATACCAATAATAGTCAAGTTAATGGGCCGGTTGCAGATTTTAAAATACCTTTTAATTACAGTTGTTTGATGCCAGATACTTTTAAAGTATTTGATTCATCATTCATAAATAGTGGACAAACAAAAACATTAAAATGGGATCTTTACAGAGATTCTTTCCCAAATACAAGCATACAGACTGGCACTGGTTCTCCAATGGATTTTAATTGCAACAAATACGGAGGTTATTCGGTGAGATTGATTGTTACGGGTTCAAATTCTTGTGCCGATACTCTAACAGTTCCCGGTGCAATACAAATAAAACGGATATTGCCACAATTTGTTTGGTCCCCAAAATCTACATGTCCATCAGAATCAGTTTTGTTTGAAGATCTTACACCACGCGGTACGAGTAAGGCGATTAACCGCATTCAGTGGACATTTTACAACAAAAATAATTCTGTTTTGCGAAGGGATACCATCAGAAAACCTAAGATTATATTTCCTGACACAGGGCGATACTCCGTAAAGTTATTAATATTTAATAATTTGGGTTGTAAAGACTCTATTCTTATTCCTAAAAAAGTAATTATATCTAATCCCGCTCCCAAATTCAATGTACATGATTCTAATGTTTGTTATGGAAAACCTATAAAAATCAGAGCAATATACACTGATTCTAATTATTACAATTCTTACATTCATATTTGGATCTTTCAACATACCGATAGCAGCTCAATAAATTATCGATTTGGTGGTTATAATGGTGATTCAATAAATGCATATTTATTGCCTGGTAAATATAACGTTACCTGCACCAGATATTCAAACAGAAATACTTGTTTTGACACCTTTAGTTTAAAGGTAAAAATAAGGGTCAGTGGGATACGGGTTGATGTAATTACCAATCCTATAAAAATCTGTAATCCTGATGTCACTAAATTAATTGCGAAATTTAAGAACAGCTATAACTTTGCCAATAACAATATAGACCCACTTAGCTTTAGGTGGTCTCATTTTTATGATACTGGCATGGTTTCAATTTCGAATCGAACTATTAATCCTGCAACTGCTTTGGTTAAGAAAGCAGGGCGTTTTTCCTTTAAATTTACCTACAAGCATTCATCAGGCTGCAATGATTCATTTATAACAGGCGCCTTGACATCTGGTATATATGCTTACTTTTCCGGTGACAAAGCCTGTGTTGGCAAGATTTTAGATCTTAACAATCTATCAGATAAAGATGCTGTAAGGTATAAATGGTTTATGAAAGATTCTGGAAGTGGTGCTACTTTTTTGCCAACAGATACATCAAAAAATGCTAAAATTGTATTTAAAAAGGAGGGTGTGTATAAAGCTGGTTTGATTACATATGGCAATGGAAAATGCACAGATACTTTTTTAAATCAGTTTTCTGTCCTTAACATAAAAGCTTCATTTAGCAGCAATGACACGATTAATTATTGTGCGCCAATTATTGCAAGAGTTACGGCTAAGACTAATCCATACATATTAAACTACAAATGGTATATAGGGCCAGATTCAATCGCAGACAATGTCAGCAATGTAGCTTATTTATTTCAAAAAAATACAGGCCCAATAGGGGCAGATGTTCGATTGGTCGTTACATCTTATGTTTGTAAAGATACCATGGATAAGAAAGCTTATCTTAAGGTTATAGGGCCAATACCTAAATTTACCCTTGGAAACAATGTTGGATGCGAAACCCTCAGGGTGAAATTTAATAACCAGAGTAAATATTACAACCGTTTCTTCTTGGAATATGGTGATGGAAGCACGCTAGATTCAATAAACTTTAACACACACGATTATAAGATTTATGACCCCTCATTGCCAAAGCAAACTTTCAGACCTGTTCTTTCTGTAATTGATTCTTTTAGTTGCTTGGTTCAATATACGAATGATACTATATTAGTTCAGAGGTCACCAGAGTCGAAATTTACTGTTAACCAAGACACAGGCTGTTCAAGGTTAGATGTAACATTTAGAAATATTTCTTTAGGAGGCCTTTCTTTTAAATGGGATTTTGATGGAAATGGGACTATTGATAATGCCACCTTTGGTCCTAGGCATAGTTACCCAGCAGGTGAATATAATCCAGTTCTCATTACAACAGCTACAAATGGGTGCCAAGACACCGTCAACAATCTTGTATTTATTAAGTCATACGCAAGGCCTGATGCAAGATTTACAACTAATGTTGATACAGTTTGTTATAATGGGAAAATACAGTTTAACGGAAGCAATCGTCCTTTTAATTCTGATATAAAATCATGGCTTTGGGATTTTGGAGATCCATATTCTATAAAAGATTCTTCGACCACCCAAAATCCATCCTATAGTTTCAAAAAAATTGCCTTAAGTCAAGTTATTCTTCAAGTTACAGACAAAAACAATTGTACCGATACCTTTGATCGTTTTATCTATGTTTATGATACCATTGGACCAGTTTCTAATCCTATGAATTTCGTAAGTGTATCAAATAGCAAAGACATAGATATTAGTTGGAGTAAAAGTACTGTCAAGAGCTTTGATTCTTATAATTTGTTCAACGATAATTCTAACAATTATACTTTATTGTTTAACTCTAGTAATTTGAACGATACAAATTATAGAGTATTACAGTCTTCGGGTATTAATGTCAATACGTCAAGGTATTGCTATGTTATTAAAACGAAAGATATATGTAAGAATCTTGGTGTAGTCAGTTTCCCTCATTGTACCATATATCTGGAAATAAACAATGACTCTACCAATGTTTTGGAATTAAATTGGCTGTCTTATGAAGGTTGGGGAGCCGGTAAAGTCTCAAAATATAGAATTTACAGACGTGTAAATAACGGTCCTTTTACTTTATATGATTCTACATCTAATAGCAACTTAAACTACAAGGACAAAAAGCTTTGTACCAATACATATTGTTATTATGTTGAAGCTGTTTATATCAAAGGGCCATGGACATCAAAGAGTAATATTGTCTGCAAGATGCCGATTTATAAGGCACCTACACAAATAGTTAATAGTATTAGAACTACGGTTTTGCCTGGAAACTTAACCTATACACATTGGGATAAATACAACTTCATTAAAGATGTTGACCATTATATTGTTTCTAAAGAGTATGTTGGTTCTTCTGGAATCGATTATTATGCCTTGACAGACACCATTGGATTTATAGACAGAGATCCATTTTTGGAAACTGATAAATCATCTTATACATACAAAATTAGGGCTGTTGACCATTGTGGTGCAGAATCACCGGAAGGAACAGAGAATACAACAGTATTATTGAAGGGAAAGAGCGAAGGTTATGTCGCAAAACTTCAATGGACTGAATATAAGAAATGGTTTAGTGGGGTTAAACAATACAATGTCCTACTTAGAGAAAACAGCACATTTAAGGTTGTTGGAAGTATTGGTTCAAGCAGCAGCAATTATTCATTTGATTTTACTGATACCAAACTGGATGATTCTATTTGTTTTAAAATTCAAGCCATTAAAGACACCAACCAGTTTGTTGAAAGTTTTTCTAATATGTTGTGTTTGATTTCTGAAGCAAAAATATTTGTTCCAAATGCCTTTACCCCAAATAAAGATGGGAAAAATGAAGTCTTTATTCCTAGAGCGATTTTAATTTTCAATCAAACTGGTAACCCGATTTTAGATTACAAGTTCGAAATCTATAACAGATGGGGTGAACAGGTGTTTGAAAGCAATGATTTAAATGTTGGATGGGATGGTACTTATAAGGGACAATTATGTCAAGAGGGGCATTATGTTTATAAAGTCCGTGCATTGTCATTAGATGGTTCTACAGCCTTTAATCTAGAGGGGGTTTTGGTTTTATTGCGATAAGCATGACTTTCTATTTGGGATAAGCTTATTTTCATTGTATTTTTGCATCCCAAATAAAGGGAGTTTCATAAACAATGTTCGAAAATTTAAGTTTAAAGATTGAAAAGGCCATTAAGAATTTAAAAGGCCAAGGTAGAATATCTGAAATAAATGTCGCTGAAACCACAAAGGAAATTAGGCGAGCGCTTGTTGATGCTGACGTTCATTTTAAAATTGCCAAAGAGTTTACCGATTTAGTAAAAGTTAAAGCCTTAGGTCAAAATGTATTGACGAGTGTTTCACCTGGTCAATTATATACAAAAATAGTAAATGATGAATTAACACAATTACTAGGTGGTGAGCATAAGGACATCGTTATAACTGGTAATCCTGCCATTATATTAATTGCCGGTCTACAAGGGTCAGGAAAAACTACTTTTTCAGGTAAACTAGCCAAATACATACGCTCGAAAGGAAGAAATCCATTGTTGGTTGCTTGTGACGTTTATAGACCAGCAGCGATTGAACAATTGAAAGTATTGGGTGCATCTATCAGTACAGATGTGTACACTGAGCTTGAAAATAAGAATCCTGTTGAAATTGCAAAGAATGCCATCGCGTATGCAAAAGAGCATAACAACAATGTAGTAATTGTAGATACTGCGGGTCGTTTGAGTATCGATGAAGATATGATGCAAGAAATCTTTAATATCAAACAGGCCTTAAATCCATCAGAGATTTTGTTTGTAGTTGACGCAATGACTGGTCAAGATGCTGTGAACACTGCAAAGAACTTTAACGATCGATTGGATTTTGATGGTGTAGTTTTGAGTAAGATGGATGGTGATACGCGCGGTGGTGCGGCTTTATCAATTAAGTCTGTTGTCAACAAACCAATCAAATTCGTAAGTAACGGTGAGAAGTTAGATGCCTTAGATGTTTTCTACCCTGACCGTATGGCAGGTAGAATTCTTGGGATGGGTGACGTGGTAAGTTTGGTTGAAAGGGCTCAATCTGTTTATGATGAAGAAGAAGCAAAGAAATTAAATAAGAAGATTAGTAAAAATAATTTTGATTTTGATGACTTTCTTCAACAATTACAACAAATTAAAAAGATGGGTAACATCAAAGATTTGATGGCAATGATTCCTGGAGTTGGGAATAAGATCAAGGATTTGGATATAGATGAAAATGCCTTTAAAGGAATAGAGTGTTTAATTCAATCAATGACACCATCTGAACGTCAGAACCCTGATATTTTAAATGCTTCTCGAAAAAATAGAATTTCCAAGGGCAGTGGTAAGTCTATTCAAGACTTAAATAAACTCTTGATACAATTCAATGAAATGAAGAAGATGATGAAGAATATGAATAACATGCGCGCTAAGAACTAATTACTTTAGTAAATGCGCATATGATTTTCTGATTTTGTTAACTTTGGGGTCAATGACAACTGAACAGTAACTATTTTTTTCCTTGTTTAAATTGTAATAATCCTGATGGTACTCTTCTGCAGGGTAAAATGCTTCTGCTGGACTGATTTCAGTAACTATTTTATCTTCAAAAATACTCTGATTTTCCAATTCAATAATATATTTTTCTGCAATTTCCTTTTGATCTAAATTGTGGTAAAAAATTGCTGAACGGTATTGTGTTCCAATATCACCTCCCTGTCTATTAAGTGTTGTTGGATTGTGCATGCTAAAAAACACTTTTAACAAAATGTCATAGCCAATCATCTCAGGATTAAAATGTACTTCCACGGCTTCAGCATGTCCAGTTAAACCGCTGCAAACCTCTCGATAGGTGGGATTCTTTATTTTTCCTGCAGTGTAACCACTGATTGCTTTTTCTACACCTTTCAGTTTGTTTAAAACTGCTTCTATGCACCAAAAACAACCTCCAGCTAAAGTGGCGATTTCTAAATTGTTTTTATCCATCATTTTTATACTTATTGATAAACAAATTCAATACTACAAAGTTATATAAATTTAATTTATAATAGGTTAATCAATGTAAAAACCTAGTTTGTTCTTGTCTCAATTCTTTATATTTGCCAATTCATGTTAAAATATAAATATTATTTAGTTGCTGTTTTGGCTCTGTTATTAACCGCATGTGGTACTCATGTTAAAAAATCAGCTGCCTTACCGGGCTATTACGAGCAGTGGCTATATATCAAAACCAATGGTTCCAATGTTTTGCCAGATATGCGTAAATACAATTGGACTCAAGCTTCTTCTAAAAGAGCTGTTTCTAATGCATTGTTAAATGTTGCAGAGCTTGGTCCAAATAACGTTGGGGGAAGAATCAGAGCCATGGTTATAGATAAAGCCAATACCAATCGAATAATTATTGGCGGGGCCTCTGGAGGAATTTTTATTTCTGAAAACAAAGGTTCAAGTTGGAGACCAATAAATGATCAAGCAGTTTCACCAAGTGTTACGTTTATGGACCAGAATCCAATAATTCCCTCAGTTATCTATTATTGTACTGGTGAGGCTTCAGGTAATAGTGCCGATTTAACAGGTGCCGGCGTTTTTAAGTCTGTAGATGGTGGTAATACGTTTTCTCAATTAAGTGCCACTAACAACACCAATTTTTCTTTTTGTTGGTCACTAAAATGTTCTCCAATAGACACTAATACACTTTATGTAGCAACGCACAATACCGGGTTGTGGAGAAGCAATGATGCAGGCTTGACATTTAGCCGCGTCTATAACACAGGTACTCAAATAAATGATTTAGAAATTTTACCAGATGGAGCTGTTTTGTTTACAATCAAAGGGTCTGGTGTATACCGCTCAGCAACAGGGGCAATTAACACTTTTACAAAGGTAGCATCTGTTAATTCAACACAATCTGCAAGAGCAGAAGTAGCTTATTGTAAGAATTTCCCCAATGTCGTTTATGCGGCAATTTCAGGTCCTGATAATTCATACAATGGCGTTTTAAAAGCTTTTTACAAATCGAGCGATGGGGGTAAAACCTTTGTTGAAAAAGGCAATCCAAATGGTACAGTGAATTTCGGATTTACATGGTATTGCATGAGTATGGCTGTGAAAGACAATGATTCTAATTCAATATTTATAAGTGGAGTGGATGTTGGTTATAGTAAAAATGGAGGTGTTTCTTGGAGTGCAGGAAATGAGATGCATGCCGATAATCAACTTTCCATTTTCTCAGGTGATAATCTATACTTAGGCAGCGATGGTGGATTATGTGTGTACGATTGGTCAAATCCTAATGTCTACACAAGTTTAAATAATGGGATTAATATTACTCAATTTTACCATGGTGATGTGTCACCCCACAGCAATGCGATATTTGGTGGTACACAAGATAATGGGACCAAACAGAGCATCAATTCCAATAAAATATTCTCAAATGTGTTTGGTGGTGATGGTGGTTATTCATTTTACCATGCAAACGATGCAAACATAAAGTATTATGCTACACAAAACGGAGCAGTGTATAGAAATGGCGTAACAATTAGCAACAACATTCCTACAACTGATACAAAATGGTTTATCCATCCTTACCATGTGAATGCGACCCAAGGAAATTATGTGGTTTATCCATCTAGTACAAATTTGTATTTTTCTAAAAATGGAGGAAGTAATTTCAGCCTTGCGGGAAGTATAAAAGTTGGAAGGTTTTTCTCTGCTGCTTCATCTAACGATAACAATCCATCAATTTTTTCTGGAGGAATTTCAGCTTTTATGGCTATTGATTCGATTTTGAATGCAGCCCCTGTTGTGAAAGATTTGCGTTTAGCCATGCCTTCAATTTTGAGGGCATCTTCCATTGGTGGAATAACAGTATATCCAGGTGCTAGAGACAAAGTTTTTCTAGCATTAAATAATGTTTCAGATTCAGGCCGTGTTTATTTGTCTTCTGATTTATTTAGTGCAAAACCAGTATTTAAAAATATCAGTGGTAATTTACCAAAAGGCCTCCCAGTGAATTGGGTAGAATGCGATCCATTAAATCCTTCAAATGTTATATTTGCGGGAACAGATTACGGTTTATATGTTACAGAAGATGGTGGTATAACCTGGGTAAAAGACACACGATTGCCTTCTACGGTTATTAGCAACATTAAGATTCACAAGAATAAAAAAGATATTTATTTCTTTACCCACGGTAGAGGTATTTTTAAAGGTCAGATAAACAATGCTGGTATCAGTTCTATCGATGAAAACATTATGTCTTCATTAAAGGTGTATCCTGTGCCTGCGTCAAAACAAATCAATCTTGAATTTGAGGAATCAATGCTTGGAACCTATGAGATAATTGATTCAAAAGGATCTAGGATTTTAAATGGGGAGTTTGAAGGTGTTTTGATTCAAATTAACACATCTGCTTTGTCAAGCGGCGCCTATGTAGTAGTTTGTAGAACTGTTGAAGGAGTTATCTCAAAATCCTTTACAATATCGCAATAAATGTCATCGCACCATATAGTTCGCGAAGGCCAAGAGCCTGCCTTGCTGATAGCAAATGGAGAAGCTTGTAGCAGAGAACTATTAGACCAATTATTGGAGTGGAGTCCTTATGTTTTGGTTTTGGATGGTGCATTGAAACGTGTATTAAGTTTGGGGATTAAGTTTGACGGTATTTTAGGCGATTTTGACACCTATACACAAGAAGAAATTATTGGCATGGTTCAACCAAATACTGAAGTTTTGTATACGCCAGACCAAGAAAAAACAGATCTTGAAAAAGGATTAGAATTTTTAATTTCCAAGAAATTCGAAGCCGTAAATATTGTCTGGGCAACCGGAATGCGCAGCGACCATTATATGAATAATATTGCAAGTTTGGCCAGGTATAAAGACCAAATTAATTTGGTAATGTTAGACAACCATTCAAAGATTTATCCAATTAAATCTGGTTTCAAAAAGCACTTTCTTAGTGACACCAATGTTTCTCTAATACCTTTAAATAAAGTTCAGAATTTAAAAACAGAAAATCTTGTATGGAATCTGAATTTTGAGACACTTGAGTATCCATTTAAAACAAGTAGCAGCAACAAGGTATTAAGCACTGGTATGGTTGAAGTTCAGTATGATTCTGGTATTTTATTGATGATGGAATGTATTGATGTGCAATGAGCGGTGAAAATCCGCTATGTATTAATAGATTAACATCTATTAAAGTGTCCAATTCTAAAGGATTGTAGACCATTATGTGAAAACATTTTAATTCCTCTTTGATTTAATTTGTTATAAGTTTGAAGTGCTTCTTAAGGCTGTAATTATGCCAACAAGAAAATTAAGTACTAATATTTATGACATCAAAAAGACACTTTATTTCCCAAGACTTTAAGGTTACAAATTGGGAATTATTACAACCATATTTTCAGAATTGCTTAGATCGAACCATATCTACCATTGATGAATTTCAATCTTTTTTAAAAGATTTAAGCGAGTTAGAGAGTGTGGTAAGTGAAGATTTAGCGTGGCGTTATATTCATATGACCTGCGATACAACAAATAAAGAACTTGAAGATTCATACATTAATTTTGTCAATGACATACAACCGAATATTGCCCCGTTTGAAGATCAATTAAATCAGAAGATTGCAGCATCTCAGTTTATTTCAGATTTGTCAAAAGAACAAGCGTATTTTATTTATTTTAGATCGATAAAAAATGCCATTGAATTGTTCAGGGAAGCAAATATTCCATTATATGCAGAAATGCAGACCTTGTCTCAAAAATATGGAACAATTACAGGTGGTATGTCAGTAGAAATCAATGGAGAAACTCTAACATTGCAACAGGCTTCTAACCATTTAAAATCAACCGACAGAGGTATGAGAAAAATGGCTTATGAAACTATAAATAATCGCCGTTGGGAAAACAAGGGTGAATTAGACGAGTTATTTGATTCATTGGTTAAATTGCGCAATACTGTTTCGACCAATAGTGGCTTCGCGAACTACAGAGATTACATGCATAGTGCTTTGGGGCGTTTTGATTATACTGTCGATGACTGCTTTAGTTTTCACGATGCCATAGAAAAAGTTGTAGTGCCATTATGCAGGAAAATTGAAATAGATAGAAAAGAAAGTTTGGGATACTTAGATTTAATGCCGTATGATTTGGCAGTAGATCCACTCAATAGGGAACCTTTGCGTCCGTTTACAGATGGGAAAGATTTGTTAGAGAAATCAATTAAATGCTTTGAACGTGTTGATTCATCATTTGCTGACAATTTGCGGATCATGGCAGATAAAGGTTTCTTAGATTTAGAAAGCCGATTAGGTAAAGCGCCTGGGGGATACAATTATCCGTTGGCTGAAAGTGGTATACCTTTTATTTTCATGAATGCGGCTGGTAGTTTGCGCGATGTAGAAACTATGGTGCACGAAGGGGGGCACGCCATGCATTCGTTTTTAAGTGAAGATCTTGATTTAAATGCATTTAAAAATGTACCTATGGAAGTAGCTGAAGTTGCCAGTATGTCAATGGAGTTAATCAGTATGGAAGCATGGGATATGTTTTTTGAAGATGCGGAGGAATTAAAACGTGCTAAAATTGAACAATTAGAGGGTGTAATAGCTACCTTACCTTGGATTGCAACCATCGATGCATTCCAGCATTGGATTTATACCAATCCTACACATACCCTTGAAGAGAGAACAGCTGCCTGGGTTCAAATTGCGGGCAAATTTGATGCAGGCGTTTGCGATATGGGATTGTATAAAAATTTCTTGTCCAATAGCTGGCAGAAACAATTGCATGTATATGAAGTTCCATTTTATTATATAGAGTATGGTTTTGCCCAACTTGGCGCAATTGCAATATGGAGAAATGTACTACTGAATAAGAAGAAAGGACTTGATGGATATAAAAAAATGCTAAGTTTGGGTTACACTAAGACAATTCCTGAATTGTTTGAAGCTGGTCAAATTAAGTTTGACTTTTCTGCCAAATATGTAGGTGAATTGTTTGCATTTGTTTGGGATGAATTGCAAAAATTAAAAGCGTAAAAATGAAAAAAATTCTAATTGTATTATTGGTTATTGCCGCAATAATTGGCGGATACTTTTTGTGGTTGAAATGGTCGCCAAATAAGTTTGTAGATGGTTATTATTTAGTTCCCAATGATGCTGTAATGGTTGTTGAGACTGAAGACCCAATAGCAAACTGGCAGACCTTTAGCGCAAGCAATATGTGGCAAGGAATTAAAACTTTTCCAGCATTTGCTGAGTTAACACAAAGTGCCGATATGATGGATGATGTTATCAAATCCAATCAACAGGTATTTGCTTTATTGGGACAAAAACATTTGTTGATTTCAGCGCATATGACCAAAGCAAAGGATTATGATTTTGTGTATTATGCTGATATGAAAGAGGCTTCTAAATCGAGTGTTTTGAAAGCTTCTTTAACCAGTATTATCAAGCAATTTGATTATACCCACACGGTTAGAAATTATAACAATATTGAAGTCAATGAATTTTTAGATCCGAAAAGCAGAGATGTATTGTCTATTGCATTCGTTAATAATTATTTGGTTTGCTCTTACAGCAAGCAATTGATAGACCGTGTGATAGAAGCAAGTTTAAATCCGAGTGCACAAACAGGCCTAGACCCAAGGTTTACAGAAGTAAATCAATTGACTTCAGCAGATGGCATGTGCCGATTGTTTATCAATTACAGTACATTCCATCAATACTTGGGTGTTTATATGGATGACGTTGCCGATGTAAAAGCACTATTTACAAGTATGTTTTACACTGGCTTAGATGTTAAGTTGGAAGACGATTTGTTGCTGGCTGATGGATATAGTATCGTTAATGACAGCATGAGTTCTTATCTCCAAGCCTTGTCAATTTCAGGTAAATCAAGTACCGATGCTGAAAAGGTTTTCTCAGAAAAAACCTCTTTTTTTGTCAGCCTAGGATTTAACGATTTTAATACTTTTTACAGCAATCTTGAAAAGACCTTAATTACACATGGTAAGGAATATGAGGATCAGCAGGCGGCTCTTAAGAAACTAGAACGACTGCTGAATATCAACATTCAGAAAAATTTATTTGATTGGATAGGGACTGAAATAGCAATTGCACAATATGAAACCGATGTGTTAATTGGCAATAAAGTGCGCAATGTCATGGCAATTAAGGCGTCAAATATTAATTCAGCCAAAGAGAATTTAGCTATGATAGAGAAACAAATTCGGAAGCGCACTCCCATTCGTTTTAAAGACGTTGTTTACAATGGATATGAAATAAAATATTTGGAGGTTAAAGGTTTGTTTAAGGCCTTCTTGGGCAAATTATTTTCTAAAATAGAAAAACCATATTATACGGTATTAGGTGATTACGTGGTGTTAAGCGACGACCCAAAGACGTTATTATTAACCATTGATGATTTTATGGCTCAAAAAACTTTGTCAAACAAAACAGAATACCGCGATTTTAGATCCCGTTTTGCCAACCAAACAAGTGTAATGGCTTATATTAGTCCTAACCACCACTTTGCTAATTTCAAAGGTTTGTTAAATACAGAAAGTTGGAAGAGTACTCAAAAGAACCAAGCATACGTAAGATGCTTTGAGCATGTTGGGTTGAGTTTAAGTGGCGATGGTGACAGAATGCGCACGGTAATGGGAACTCAATATTTGCCTTGGGTTGCGCCAGTTCCAGTTGTTGATACTTCGGATAGTGAAACAGATACTTTGACCACTATGGATTTGTTCTTAATACAAAACTTCCAAGGCAATATGAACACCTCGTATTATGAAAATGGAAATCCACGTGTTTCTGCGGAAATGGATGGAACCATAATGGATGGAGCGTACGTTGAGTATTATGAAAATGGAATAATAAAATTAAGAGGTAGGTACCGCAACGGAATTAAACAAGGAACCTGGAAGTATTACAAATCGGATGGGACCTATGAGCGAAAAGAAAAATACATTGACGGGGCATTAAAGAAACAAGGCCTCTTGGAGCGCGTATTGGGAATTGACTTATTTGGCGGAGGAGAAGGAGATTGAGTTTATTTATTAGAATAAATTAATTCAAGCATTTGATAAATTAATCAAATTAGTTACATTTGCACTCCCGTAAGGGCCCTTAGCTCATTTGGTTAGAGCATCTGACTCATAATCAGAGGGTACTTGGTTCAATCCCAAGAGGGCCCACAAAATGAGAGTGAATGTGAAAGCGAAAGCGGCAACATTGCTCTCATTTTTCTTCGCACTCATTCTCACACTCACATTCACTCTAGAAAAGGCTATTAATTAAGCGGCCATTCGGCTCTCTTTTTTTTGTTTCCTCCATAGCTGAAAGCGGAGGAGGACTTCACACTGATTTTCATTCTCACAATCACTCTAGAAAAGGCTACGTCAACAGGGACTGAATGCATAAGTATGTCTTAGTCCTAATCTACTTCATTACCACAATTTTTTGTACAATCAAATCGCCGGTATCGGAGTATACATAAAGGTAGTAAATTCCATTTTCTAAATCGTTTAAATCAATTTCAACTTCGTTGTTTTCATTCTGGAAATTGACTTGTTTTTGTATAAGCATTTTACCACTTAAGTCAGCAATAGAATAGTTGTAATCTATGGGTTTTAATAATTCAACTTTTAAAGTAATCATTCCCTTATTTGGGTTAGGATATGCGATTGCTTTTAAGATATTGACTTTGTTTTCTTTGCAGGCATCTGTGTAAACGCAGGGCCCTTTGCGCGTGCTATCCAATTCGCTTTTGATTTGGGCTTGTTCTGAAGCAGGTAAGAGCTTTAGGAATTCAGGAGAAGGTTTAAACCACAACAAATAATTTGGTCTTGCCGCATGGTTGTGTAAGTCAATTGCATTATAAGAGCGTTTGGTTTCAAATAATACAGGGATTAATTGGTTAAAATCAATTTTAGATGCATCTTTTTCAGCATTGGTTTTAAAGGAAACATAGGTGTATTTTCCAAGATCGTTGCTGATGTATTCTGGCAGTATTAAATTTTTAACGTAGGTGGTGTCTATTGCCACATTGTCTATAGTTGTACCATGCTTATATAATGTTAGTTTAATCGCCTTGTTTAGTGTATCAAACAGAGTAATTTCAAGATTCTCATTAACATTTTTAAATCCCATTGACTCAAGCGTATTTATGTTAAGTTTTAATGGATGGATATTTAACAATTTTGATTTACCTAATGTGTGTATTTCTTCTAATTTCACGTCTTCATTTTGGCTATTAATAGTCATTTGATACCTTGGATTTAAACTATCTTTTAGTATTTCTTGGGCAATTGTTATTTGTTGCTCATTCAGCGCTTTTATTAGGAATTCATCATATTCATACCAAAAATATTGATGATAGCTTTTGCTTAATTGTATTTTTATAGGAATTAGTTTGGATTTTTCTAATAATAAAATTTGAGTTTCATTCACATTGCTTGAATGGTCCGCATTTTTAAGTGACATCACATCGCCTTGAAATGTGCTAACTGAAGAATCCGTCATATATAGAGGAAAAGGGTATTTAAATTTCTGTTTAGCTTTTAAAAATGCTTTTTCATTTTTGCAATTAAACTCATTATAACGTGCGCCATTTTTGAAATAGCTTTGAAAGGAGTAATGCATTGCTTTTATTTTTATTTCAGATTGCTGCGCCGTGTCAACTTTGAATCCAAAATTTTTCATTTGATTAGGATCTAAATTCAGATACTTATTGGCCCCAACTAAAGTTATACTTACATCCTTTTCAGATGCGTTTCCATAAGATTTGAAAGAACTTTTATACTTTCTATTTTCTTTCATATCCCATGAAAAGGCATTTGGATTAATATTTAATTCATTTTGCGCCCATAAAGGAAGCAGATTTATTATGTAAGGACTTTTTGGAAACCAAAATATTTCAGCATCAGCATTTAAGCTGTCAATGTTTGTGTGGTTTAGTGTAACTGCAACAGGGATATAATAATCGTGGTTTAAAAATATTTCTAATGTGTCTTTTAATGCGGCTCTGTTTAATACACCTGTTGCTCTTGTAATTTCAAGGTTTGTTATCAATTTAGGGTATTTATCCATATTAATTAGAATGGATATACTTCCACCTTCCCAGCTTGCACTTTGATAGTTTTTAATCTTAATTAAAGAATATTTAAATGGATTTTTGGTGTTAAACGTTTCTTCATAGAACACACCTCCATCGCGACAAACAATACCTAATTTATAGAGCTCTTCTTCGTTTAATTTTATAAAGTTATAGTTTTGGTTTTTTATGGCAACTGAGTTCTCAATTACAGTTGTCTTTGTAGTATCTTCAAATTGTAATGCATTTGGAATTGAATCGTATTCAGAGCTTGAAATAGGATTCGATATATTAGGGATGATGAGTGCCTTATTTACATCAGCTTGATTGCTAGAAACAAAAGAACTACCTGATAGACTTGATTTTGATTCTTTAATGCTAAATGTTTTGTCATCGGTGTTTTCTAATTCATCATTTATTTGTGCATTTGAAGATTGATTTTGGAGGGTATTAGAAGGCTTATTTAACTCAGAAGGGGTATAAGATTTAATTAAAAACAATGAAAGCGTTAAGCCAATAGTGGCTAAAAAAGTTGTTTGCATGATTTTTCTTGTTTTATTTGGTTTTAAATGGTGTTTTTGTAATATGATTTTTTCAGCAGATTCCATTGAAATCAGCTCTGGAGATTGGTCTTCAAATGCTTTGAATAAATTTTTTAGGTCTTGATCTTTTTCCATAATCTGATTATTTAAGCACTGCGTTTTGAAAATTATTTATTGGATTTAGTATTGATTTGAGTTCGGCACGACCGCGACTTAATCTTGTTTTTATTGTGTTCTCGTTTGTTTTTTGTATATCCGCTATTTCTTTGATGCTGAACCCTTCTAATTCAAATAAAACAATTGCCTCTCTTGTATTTTGCTTGAGTTTTTGAAGCGCTTGATGCAAGAAATAGTAATCTGCACTCTGATCTGAATCTTGAGTAGGGCTAATTTGTTGGTTTAAGTTTGCATCAGAAACAAATATTTTATTACTCCATTTCCTTCTTTCATTGTTGGTTATTTTTGATGCAATACCAAAAATGAAATATTTGAATTTGGCCCGGTCTTTCAACGTTTCGAATTTTATAAATGCGATTTCCAAAGTGCTGCCCATTAAGTCTTTTGCGTCGTCCTCATTCTTACTGAGCGCCAAACAATATAAGTTTAGCTGCTTATGGTAAGGCTTATAGCATTCGATAAATGCTAATTGGATTTCACTATTTACTTCTTTGTTCAAATTGGTGTTTCAGTTAATTAGTGTGTTTACTTGATGAAAAGTTTCATTATTTAACAAATATATTTCAATTTTATTCATCATTCGAATAGTTTTACCTTTGCACTTTATTATTTTGAGACCAATAGCTGCTTTTGATATCGCTTCAAGTATTCTTTACGAAGACAACCATTTAATCGCTGTGAATAAACCAGCAGGGGTATTGGTGCAAGGTGATGAGACCGGCGATGTGCCATTGTCGGAATTGGTAAAAGCCTTTATCAAAGAAAGAGATCAGAAGCCAGGCAATGTTTTTTGTGGGGTAATTCACCGTATTGATAGACCAGTAAGCGGAATTGTTGTGTTGGCCAAAACCAGCAAGGGTTTATCTAAAATGAATGAGTTGTTTCGTGAAGACAAGATTCGCAAGACATACCGTGCTTTGGTGAATGGAATCCCTGAACCTTTAGAAGCTGAATTGAAACATTATTTGAGAAAAAACAGTAAATCACACAAGGCAGATGTATTTAAAAAACCAGTCGATAATTCAAAAGAGTCAGTTTTAACGTATAAAATGATAGAAAGTAGAGGCCATCAAGCATTGCTTGAAGTTTACCCGATTACGGGACGATTCCATCAAATTAGGGCACAGTTATCCGCTAATAAAACGCCCATAGTTGGCGATTTGAAGTATGGTGCCCCGCAGGTATTGAAAAACAAATCAATTTGTTTGCATGCCTATGGTATTTCTTTTGTTCATCCAATCAAGAATGAACCTATTGAAATATCTTGCCCTCAAAGTTTTTAGTCGCTAATTTTTAGTCAAATGGATTTTTATGGGAAAGAATCTTAAAAATAATTACCTACACATGCTTAATTTTGCCACCGATGCCAAGTATTTCTTTTAATAACACTGAAGTAGCATTTGCACACAAAAGCAATGCAGAACTTAAGAAAGCAAGACTATTATTTCAAAGTTTTAATTATCCAATTTTAATAAAATATGGACCAGGCCTAGCGGCTTCTGTTATAGATGTATTGAGTCCAGTAAAAACCTTGATTAAAAATACACTCTTCGCCCAATTTTGTGGAGGTGAAAATATAGAAGATTGTGCTAAAGCAATTTCTACTTTAACCGCCAATAAAATAGGCACTATCCTAGACTATTCTGTAGAAGGAGAGGAAACGGAAGTTGTTTTTGACTATACCTGCAAAGAAGTTATACTAACCATAGTAAAAGCCTCTGAGGATAGAAAAAATATTCCGTTCTCAGTATTTAAAACCACAGGAATTGGACGTATGGATTTGTTAACCAAAGTCAATGCTGGTGAATCAATCAATGAATCTGAACAAGCAGAGTTTGATAGGGTTAAAAATAGATTTTCATCTATATGTAAGGCTGCTTCAGAACATGATGTTAGACTGTTTGTTGATGCAGAAGATTCATGGATTCAAAATGTGATTGATGATTTGACTTATGATGCAATGGCTTTGTACAATAAGGAGAAAGCAATCATTTTTAATACAGTTCAATGTTATAGAACTGGCAGAGTTGCACATATTCAAAGAAAGTTAAGTGAGTTGAATTGTTACTTAGGTTTTAAATTGGTTAGAGGAGCCTATATGGAAAAAGAACGTGAACGCGCTTCGAAAATGGGTTATGAGAGTCCAATTCAGCCTAATAAAGAAGGGTCAGATAAAGAATACAACGATTCGATAGCACTTTGTGTAGACCACATTGACCGAGTAAGTATTTGCGCTGGTACACATAATGAAGACAGTGCCTTATACTTGGTTGATTTGATGGAAAAGAAAAACATTGCTAAGTTTCATCCCCATATTTATTTTGCTCAATTGTTGGGCATGAGTGATCATATTAGCTTTAACCTAGCCCATGCCGGTTATAATGTTGCGAAATATGTTCCTTATGGACCAGTTAAATCAGTATTGCCTTATTTAAGTAGACGGGCACAAGAGAATAGTTCTGTACAAGGACAAGTAGGAAGAGAACTAAGTTTGATAAGTCAAGAATTGAAAAGACGAAAATAAATATCGATTTAGATTTGACTAAATTGAAATATAATTAATTATAGTGCTGTCTTCTAAATAATTAAAATCGAAATAACACAACATTCTGACAATTGAACTATATAAAGGAACTTTATAAGTACAGAATCCCGCAGAAATACGGGATTTTTTTTTATAAAAGTATTACCTTTGCAGAACTTTTATAATATCATGTCAACAGAAACAAGCGCATACGTACCTTACAAAGTTAAAGACATCTCTTTAGCAGAATGGGGAAGAAAAGAAATTAAATTGGCCGAAGCTGAAATGCCAGGTCTAATGGCATTAAGAGCTGAATATGGCAAAAGCAAGCCCTTAGCCGGAGCTAGAATTGCAGGTTGCCTACACATGACCATTCAAACTGCTGTTTTAATCGAAACACTTACAGAACTTGGAGCTGAAGTTACTTGGTCATCTTGTAATATTTTTTCAACCCAAGACCATGCTGCTGCTGCAATTGCTGCTGCTGGGATTTCAGTTTATGCTTGGAAAGGCATGACCGCTGAGGAGTTTGACTGGTGTATTGAACAAACTTTGTTCTTTGGAGATTCAAAACAACCATTAAATATGATTTTGGATGATGGAGGAGATTTAACCAATATGGTTTTTGACGTTTATCCAGAACTTGCAGCAGGTATTAAAGGATTAAGTGAAGAAACCACTACAGGTGTTCACCGTTTATATGAAAGAATGAAAAAAGGCACCTTAATGATGCCTGCTATCAATGTAAACGACAGTGTTACTAAGTCTAAATTTGACAACAAATATGGTTGCAAAGAATCTTTGGTTGATGCAATTAGAAGAGCAACTGACATTATGATGGCAGGTAAAGTAGCTGTAGTTGCTGGATATGGTGATGTAGGGAAAGGTTCTGCAGAATCATTGCGTGGTGCAGGTTGCAGAGTATTGATAACTGAGATTGATCCAATTTGTGCGCTTCAAGCTGCAATGGATGGTTTTGAAGTAGTAACCATGAATGAAGCTTGTACAAGAGCTAATATTTTTGTAACTGCTACAGGAAACGTAAACATTATCAAAGAAAGACATTTCAAAACAATGAGAGATAAGTCTATTGTTTGCAATATTGGTCACTTTGACAATGAAATAGACATGAATTGGTTAAATGATAACCATGGTGATACCAAATATACCATCAAACCTCAGGTTGATGTTTACACTGTTGACGGCAAAGAAATTATCATTCTAGCTGAAGGCAGATTGGTTAATCTAGGTTGTGCAATGGGACACCCTTCGTTTGTAATGAGTAATTCTTTCTCTAACCAAACGTTGGCTCAATTGGAACTTTGGAACAACAGCCAAAACTATGAGAAGAAAGTATATGTTTTGCCTAAACAATTGGATGAGAAGGTAGCATATTTACACTTAGCACACATTGGCGCAACCTTAGAGACACTCGATGCCGAACAAGCTGAATACATAGGTGTAGAAATGAATGGTCCATTCAAAAAAGACACATACAGATACTAGTATAATTGATTAAATATTTAAACGTCCTTCTTTTGGTTTTGATCCTGCCTGTTATTTTGGCAATGGATACAGCGCCGAAGAAGGACGTTTTTTATTCTCCCCATAGCGCAGTTAAAAACAGTTCTGCGTTGTGCGATTCTCTAATTAATTACGCCAAACAATATTTGAATAAACCATATTGTTATGGTTCAAATGTTCCCAAATGCTTTGATTGTAGCGGGTTTGTGCAATTTGTGTTTTCACATTTTGGAACTAAATTGCCTAATTCATCGGGCAACATTGCTTATTATGGTAAATTTATAAGTTTTAAAAACGCCAGTGCTGGAGATCTTATTTTCTTTAATGGCAGAAGTGCTGGTGAAACTGTAGGTCACGTTGGGATAGTTACCAAAACGGAAGGGAATGCCATTTATTTTATTCATGCCTCTGTTCAAGCAGGCGTTATTGTATCCAATACTCTAGAATCATACTACAGCAAACGCTTGTTGTTTGTAAAAAGAGTCCGCTTGTAAATATTCTATCTTAATACATTAATTTTGCACATAAAATTACTTGTATTTTGTTATCAATTACCGAACAAGATTCGCTTTACCCGAATTTATCTTCTTTAAATATTAAAGAAATCATATCAGCCATCAACACTGAAGATCAGAAAGTTGCAGTTGCTGTTGAAAATGAAATTAATTCAATTTCTAATTTAGTAGAAAACTTAGTGTCAAAAATTGAAGCTGGTGGGCGCCTGTTTTATATTGGGGCTGGCACAAGTGGAAGATTAGGGATATTAGATGCTAGTGAGTGTCCACCGACTTATGGGGTACCTCAGGGCTTGGTTATTGGAATAATTGCGGGCGGTGATACTGCAATCCGAAAAGCGGTAGAATTTGCTGAAGACGACACCGAACAAGCCATCCTGGATTTATTGGAATTTGGAATTAATGAAAAAGATTTTGTCCTTGGCTTGTCAGCCTCTGGAAGTACACCCTACGTATACGGGGGCCTCAATGCATGTAATTCTCAGGGCATAACAACTGCTTGTGTTTGCTGCTCAAAGGGGTCTAAAATAGGCTCAATAAGTAACTTTCCGGTAGAGGTTGAGGTTGGTCCTGAGATTATAACTGGAAGTACAAGAATGAAAGCTGGAACGGCCCAAAAAATGGTGCTAAATATGATTACAAGTGCTGCTATGGTAAAACTTGGAAAAGTAGAAGGCAGTAAAATGGTGAACATGCAATTGTCTAACCATAAACTAATAGACCGAGGCACTCGAATGGTGGCTGAGCAAACGGGTTTAGATTACGAAAAATCAAAATCAATTTTGATTCAATTTGGAAGTGTGAAATTAGCTGTCGATTTCTTTAAGGCAAATCATTGAATTTGGCAATAAATGTTCGCGTAATGCGTTAATTTTTACCATATGACCTAAGTTAATAAATATTTTTTTTTTGTAAAATCAGTATTTTTCATTTAGGTTTGTACGTTAACAAAGTAGTAAGCATCAATAATCACATGAATAAATTTACCGTTTTTTTCTGTACTGGTTTATTAGCCTTTACCGTATTATTCACCGGGTGTACTGGGTCAAGTCTCTCTAAGGCCGACGAGGCAAAGAGCAGAATGCAATATAAAATTGCAGGTGATTTATACACCATTCTTGGTCCTAAAGTTAAAGGCCCAAATGCCAAAGAAGATCAAGCAAGAGCCCGCGAAGAGGCAGCTTATTGCTATAGAATGGCTAATGAATACGAAAAAGCAATTAAAGCCTACGAGAAAGTAGTTAAAAAAGACCCTAAGAACACTGAAGCACTTTATCAGTTGGGTGTTTTGAATATGAAGGTTGCTGGCGGTAAGAATGCAGATGCAAAAAGAGAAGCCCGTGATTATTTCAAAAAATATTTAGAAGAAGTTCCAAATGATGAGCGGGTAATTGCAAAGATTGCCGCTTTGGATAGTGCTGAAAATTGGGAGAAAGAGGCACCAAATAGCCGATTTAAAGTTACCAATTTGAAAGTAGTAAATACCAAAGGAATGGAATACAGTCCAATGATTGCAGGGAAAAAGGATGATGTGTTATACTTTAGTACTGACCGTGAAGGTGGAGTAGCAAAAAAGAAAATCTATGGTCTAACTGGTAACAGTTATTCTGATATGTGGTTCATAAAAGCCAAGAAAGGAAGCAAAAGAAATGCAGCCAAAACATGGGAAAAGCCAGAAATTGCATTGGGTGCAATAAACACCAAGTACAATGATGGATCTTGTGTGTTTGACAGAAAATATAGTACCATCTATTATACCCAATGTAATGGCGCAGATGGTAAATCAACATCATGTAAATTATTTCAAGCTAAATTAAGCGGAACAGAATGGGCTGAAGAGCAAATGTTAGGATTCTGTGTTGATGATACTTTCGACTATGGACATCCTGCCTTAAGCGATGATGGAAAAACTATGTATTTCTCTAGCAATAGAGAAGGTGGAGAAGGTGGATATGACATTTGGTGCGTTACTTACAACCAAAGAGCAAAATCTTGGGGTGTGCCTTTCAACCTAGGTCCAACAATCAACACTGAGAAAGACGAAATGTTCCCATATGTTAACATTCATAATGGTTCATTGTATTTCTCTTCTAATGGTCATTTAGGAATGGGTGGTTTGGACGTTTTCTTCTCTGAAGGCAGTGGAACAGAATGGACAGCACCTGAAAACTTGCGTGCACCTTTAAATAGTGGTGGCGATGATTTCGGTATGACTTTCGATAACATTAATCCTGACCACGGTTTCTTTACTTCTAATAGAAATGGCGGTAAAGGCAATTTTGATATTTGGGAATTCAATATTTCTCCTTTGGTTATTGAAATTGAAGGTTATGTTTATGAGTGTTTGCCTGAGCCTGATGATAAAAACTTTAATTTGTCTAAGCCATTAAAAAATTCTGTAATTACCATCACCAATGATAAAGATTCTAGTAAAATTGTGGTCAAGACCAACGATAAAGGATACTATGGTAAAATCAGATTGAAAGAGAAAACCAATTATGAAATAAACTGTGACAACAGAGAGCTGTATTATTTTGATGCTATGCCAGTTCAAAGAACTACTAAGGGCATCAAGATTTCTACAACATTGAAGCAAGATTTTTGCTTGAAGTCTCAGATTATCATTATGACAGTTCCGATTTATTATGATTTGGATAGAGCAGAAATCAGAAAAGATGCTGCAGCTATTTTAGACGAGAAAATTCTTCCGTTGTTGTTAAAGTATCCTAAACTTCGCATGGAATTAGGCTCTCATACTGACTGTCGTTCATCTTATGATTACAACATTGACTTGTCGCAAAGAAGAGCAGATAGTGCCGTAGCTTATTTGGTTAGAAAAGGTATTGATGCAAGAAGACTATTAGCAAAAGGTTACGGTGAATCACAATTGGTTAACGATTGTAAATGCGAAGGAGCTGTTAAAGTGAATTGTTCAGAATCGCAACACCAAGAAAATAGAAGAACAACAATTAAAACTCTAGACGTAAATTTCGATCCTAATGTTAAAGTTGTTGGAGGTCCAGATGCGAATAATGTGAATTCTAAACCAATCATTGTTAAAATGACTAAGAAGGATGCTAATTTCTTAGTTGCAACAGCTGCGAATGGAATTGAAAGTAGTGGTCCTTCATTGGTTAGCCCTGGTAAAGATATCAGCATCAGTTTAACAGAGTTAAAAGCTTTGATAGCTAAGGGTGTTGTAAAGCCTGAGCATTTAGTTGGAACAACTATCGCCGAAATAATGGGAGGAAAATTAAAGCCAAATGCGACAGTTAAATTAGGTACCTTACGTTTTGGGCCAAAGGACAGAGCGAATACCTTTACAGATGTAGTGGTGAAAATTGTGGCTGGCGCAAATCCATTTGTTTTTGGAATAGATGCCTTGACAGCTCTAAATGGTTCATTAAATGCTGAAGAAAGTGAAATGACCTTTAAGAATGTAAATACCGAAGCGTTGAAAGGCGGTCCTATTGAAAGCAATGCAACCAAAGCGGCTGGTTCAACAGGCGCGACTACCACAGCAGGAACTGCTGCGGTTGATACAGGTGTTTCCTTAGTTGATTTCAAACGTGTTGCTTTGATTTCAGAAAACAACAATATGTATATTCCTACCATGGTAAATGATAAGGAGAATGTAAATTGGAAGTTTGATGTTAAGAGCCGTAAAATTCTAATTACTGAAGATATGGTTATCCAATTGTTAGAAAGTGGAGCTATTACTAAGAAAGATTTCGATACTGAAGGTGAAACCATTAAATTAAAAAATGGCACAAAACTTCCAAGTAATGTTTTGATCATTGCCTCTCTTCAAATAGGAGATGTGGTTTTAGAAAATGTTAAGGTTACCGTAGATAGTACCATTGAAGAGCCTGTTATGGGTGGAATGAGTACAACGCTTAAAAAGATTGCTGCTTTTGTAAAAGGTAAGTTCTTATTTATGAAGCCTAAAGAGAAAAAAGGCGGAAAACCAAGTGACGAATAATTTTTAATTTAAAATATTTTAAAAGGCGCATCATTACGATGCGCCTTTTTTCTTGTCTTTTTTAAGCATCTTTGCACTATGGTTTTATTGACAATTGAAAATCGCATTGCTACCTTGACTTTAAATCGACCTGAGAAGAGAAACGCTTTGAATGATGAAATGGCGAAGGAGCTATTATTGCATTTGACAACTTTGAAAGACAATGATGAATGTAAAGTATTAATAATAAAAGCCAATGGGGAAGCTTTTTGTGCTGGTGCGGATTTAGCCTATTTGCAAAAGCTTCAAAGCAACTCATACGAAGATAATTTGTTGGATTCTATGTCTCTTATGCAAATGTTTAAGGCCTTGTATAGTTTCCCAAAGATTACTATTGCTCAAGTTGAAGGCCCTGCTTTTGCAGGTGGTTGTGGATTAGCCGGACTCTGTGATTTTTGTTTTGCAACTCCCGAGGCTCAATTTGCGTATACGGAAGTTAAGATCGGATTTATACCAGCAATAGTTTCGGTGTTTTTAAGCCCCAAGATAGGCGAAAATATCGCAAAGCAAATGTTGCTAACGGGTGATGTATATACAGCCTTAGAAGCGAAGGAAATGCGTTTGATCAATGAGATAGTTGAAAGGGACTTGATCTCAAGTCAGGTTTTTGAATTTGCGGCTAAATTGGTAAGAACAGTTTCAGCAGATTCCATTAGGTTGACCAAAGGTTTATTGAATGATATTAAGGGTTTTTCAATTGGTGAGCAGTTAGAAATTGCAGCTAAGGCCAATGCTCAAGCTAGAGGAACCAATGACTGCAAAAAAGGTATAGCAGCTTTCATCAATAAAGAAAAATTGAATTGGTAAAATGGAATTTGTAGATACACATTCTCACTTGTTTTCAGAGGAATTTGATTCTGATCGCCAGGGCACCATCAACCGTGCATTAGATGCAAGAGTCAAGACAATCTTCTTGCCGAATATCGATTTAGATAGCATTAATGCCCTAAAAGAATTTTCGGCTTTAGCGCCCATGAATTGCTTGCCCATGATGGGTTTACATCCTTGTTCAATTGGATCTGATTATAAAGAACAATTAATTAAGATTGAAGCGGAGTTATATTCCGATTATAAATATTTTGGTGTTGGTGAAATTGGTATTGATTTGTATTGGGATAAAACTTTTGCAGAAGAGCAAAAGCTTGCTTTTATTCAACAATGTAATTGGGCGGTTGATTTAGAACTTGGTGTATCTATTCATACCCGAAGTGCGACATATGAAGCTATCTCAGCATTGAAAACAATGAAGATAAAGCCCAAAGGCGTTTTTCATTGTTTCACTGGATCTCTTGAAGAGGCAACAGAAATCCTAAAGCTGGGTTTCAAATTGGGTATTGGAGGCGTTCTAACCTATAAAAATTCAAATTTACCAGATGTTTTAAGACAACTGAGTTTAGATGATATTGTTATAGAAACTGATTCCCCTTATTTACCACCGGTTCCATATAGAGGGAAGAGGAATGAAAGCGCCTATATTCCATTTATTGCAGAAAAACTTTCTGATGTTTTTGGAGTTAGCATTGAAACAATTGCGAATAAGACTACTGCCAATGCTCGGGAAGTCTTCGGATTTTAAGAGTATATTCATTGAACTTAATGACCTGATTTCACCATCAGGTTTTTTTATTTCTAAAATTATAGGCACAAAAAAAACCCTCGATAACAATCGAGGGTTTTTTCATGAAATATTTCTATTACTAATTACTTAGCAATTGTAATTTTCTTAGTTGCGATTTGGTTTTCAGCGATCACTTTTACAACATATACACCTGAAGCGAATTCAGACATATCAAGGTTAGTTGTGTTGCTATTAACAGTGATGGTTTTAACCAATTCACCTA